>JAENXP010000532.1 GCA_016649475.1 Burkholderiales bacterium
GCGCAGTTCGCGCTTTTCCGCATACTGCATGAAGGGCACGTACGAAGGCGCCTGCAGGCTGAATTTCCAGCCGGACTTTCCGTCCTTGTCCGCAGCGGCGCGCGCCGTTGCGATCACATCCTCGGGAATCCCGGCGAGCTCGCTCCGGTCTTCGACATAAAGCGCATAAGCATTGGTGGCATCGAGCAGATTTTCAGAGAACTTGGTGCCCAGGTGCGCCAGTTCCTCGGAAATAGCGGCAAAGCGCAGTTTCCTGTCCGCCGACAGTTCTGCGCCGGAGAGACGGAAATCGCGAATTTCGTTGTCCACGATCCGGCGCTGGGCTTGTGCCAGCGCGGCGAATTCGGCCGATGCCCGCAGTGCCTTGTACTTTTCGAATAGTTCCAGGTTCTGGCCCAGCTCGGTGTAGTACTGGACGATCTTGGGCTGGTTCGCGTTGTAGGCAGCGCGCAGTTCGGGGGAGTCGAGCACCCCGTGCAGATGGCCGACCACCCCCCAGGCGCGGGCCAGCCGCTCGCTCGCGTCCTCCAGGGGAGCGACGAAAGCTACCCAGCTAGCCTGCGTTTCCGCTCGGGTCAGCCTGTCGATGCAAGCGCGGTTTTCCGCCAGCAGCGAGTCCACTGCCGCGGCGATGTGTTCGGCTTTGATAGCTGCAAAACGCGGCAAGCCGGTAAAATCCAACAGCGGGTTCTGCTCGGTCATGTTGATCTGCTCTTTCGGGTTTGGGAGAAGCGGCAGCGCCCCTTCTGTTGCGATCGAAAATTGCGCCGGGCTGCCGCGGCGCCTGCTTTCCACACTGCGCCAGCCCTGCCAGGTGCCGGGCGCCGATCGCGAATCCGGTGCGGGCTAAGGGCTATGCTAGCATGAGTGCGACCCGCCGCTACCGAAGCAATCTTCCGGCGCTCCGGGTCGCAGGCATATAGGCGCTCGCGCTGCAGTCCTTTGCGCGCAGCCTGTATAATCCCTAACCTGCGAACCTGGACGAAAGCGGATTGCGTGCGGCGCCACAGTGCAAATTTCCGCATGCTCCAACTGCTGGCAGGAAAACAACCGTCGCCACCGCAGCCTAGAAGGAGTTGCCATGTCAGCCGTTCCCGAATTTCCCGCTGCCAACGATCCCGATTCCCTGGAAACGCAGGAGTGGCTGGACGCACTCGAAGCGGTATTGGAGCGCGAAGGCGCCGAGCGCGCCCATTACCTGCTGGAAAAGCTGATCGACAAGGCGCGCCGTTCCGGCGCCTATCTGCCCTACAAGGCGCAGACGGCCTATATCAATACCATTCCGCCGCATATGGAGGAGCGCTCCCCGGGCGATGCCGCACTGGAGGACCGCATCCGCGCCTACTGCCGCTGGAATGCGATGATCATGGTGGCGAAGGCGAATAGCGTCGAGGGCGATCTCGGCGGTCATATCGCCAGCTTCGCCTCGGTGGGCACGCTGTTCGGCATCGGCCAGAACCACTTCTGGCACGCCCCGAGCGCCGAACACGGCGGCGATTTGATCTATTTTCAGGGTCATTCCGCCCCGGGTATTTACGCGCGCGCCCTGCTGGAAGGGCGGCTAAACCAGGAACAGCTGGTGAATTTTCGCCGCGACGTGGACGGCAAGGGCGTCACCTCCTATCCGCATCCCTGGCTGATGCCGGATTTCTGGCAGTTTCCCACGGTATCGATGGGCCTGGGCCCGATCCAGGCGATCTACCAGGCGCGCTACCTCAAGTACCTGCATGCGCGCGGCCTCGCCAACACCGAGAACCGCAAGGTCTGGGCATTTCTGGGCGACGGCGAAACCGACGAGCCGGAATCGCTGGGCGCCCTCGCCATGGCGGCGCGCGAAAAGCTCGACAACCTGGTGTTCGTCGTCAATTGCAATCTGCAGCGCCTGGACGGGCCAGTGCGCGGCAACGGCAAAATCATCCAGGAGCTGGAGGGTGATTTTCGCGGCTCCGACTGGAACGTGATCAAGCTCATCTGGGGCTCCTATTGGGACAAGCTGCTGGCGCGCGACAAGGAAGGCAACCTGCTGCGCGTCATGGAGGAATGCGTCGACGGCGAGTATCAGAACTTCAAGGCCAACGACGGCGCCTTCGTGCGCAAGCATTTCTTCGGCAAACATCCGAAGCTGCTCGAAATGGTCTCGAAGATGAGCGACGCCGACATCTGGCGCCTCAATCGTGGCGGGCACGACCCGCACAAAATCTATGCGGCCTACGCCGCTGCGGTTAAGCACAAGGGCCAGCCGACGGTGATTCTCGCCAAGACCGTCAAGGGTTATGGCATGGGCAAGATCGGCGAAGGCAAAATGGCCACCCACCAGCAGAAAAAAATGGACATCGAGTCGATCCGCACGTTTCGCGATCGCTTCAACATTCCGATCCCCGACGACAAACTGGAGGAGTTGCCGTTCTACGTGCCTGCGGCCGATTCGCCGGAGATGAAATACCTGCACGAGCGCCGTCAGGCGCTGGGCGGCTACCTGCCGAGCCGCAGGCGCCGTGCCGACGCCGTGCCCGAGGTGCCGCCGCTGTCGGCGCTGGACGCGGTACTGAAGCCGACCGATCGCGAGATTTCCACCACCATGGCTTTCGTGCGGATTCTGACCGCGCTGCTGCGCGACAAGAATCTGGGCAAGCACATCGTTCCCATCGTACCGGACGAGGCGCGTACCTTCGGCATGGAAGGCATGTTCCGCCAGCTCGGCATCTATTCCTCCGAGGGGCAGAAATACGTGCCCGTAGACCGCGATCAGGTGACCTACTACCGCGAGGACAAGGCCGGCCAGATTCTGGAA
>JAENXP010000043.1 GCA_016649475.1 Burkholderiales bacterium
GCGAAGGGCGGCGGCACGTAGATCACCGAGGTGTTCACGCCCTGCTTTTCCTTAGCTTCCTTGACGCTGGCATAGATCGGAATGCCCTCGAAATCCTCGCCCGCCTTTTTCGGATTCACGCCGGCGACGAAGCAGTTCCTGCCGTTGGCGTAATCGCGCGACATACGCGTGTGGAATTGTCCGGTCTTGCCGGTAATTCCCTGGGTGACGACGCGCGTGTTCTTGTTGATCAGAATGGACATTGATTTTCCTTTCGTTTGTGGATACGGGGTGTACCTCCCCCCGTGCTCCCCTAGCCTGGGGCTGTCACCTTACTTACCGTGACAGCCGATATGCTCACTTGCCCGCGACCGCAGCGACGATTTTCTGCGCGGCGTCGGCCATGTTGTCGGCGGAAATGATCGGCAGGCCGGAATCCTTCAGGATCTGCCTGCCCATCTCGTCGTTGGTGCCCTTCATGCGCACCACCAGGGGCACGGACAGATTCACTTCGCGCGCCGCGGCGACCACGCCTTTGGCGATGGTGTCGCACTGCATGATGCCGCCGAAGATGTTGACCAGTATCCCCTTGACCTTCGGGTTCTTGAGCATGATCTTGAACGCTTCGGTCACTTTTTCCGCGGTGGCGCCGCCGCCCACGTCGAGGAAGTTGGCCGGCTCGGCCCCGTACAGCTTGATCGTGTCCATGGTCGCCATCGCGAGGCCGGCGCCGTTCACCAGGCAGCCGATGTTGCCGTCGAGCGAGATATACGACAGGTCGAATTTCGATGCCTCGATTTCCGCCGCGTCTTCCTCGTCGAGGTCGCGCAGCGCCACCAGATCCGGGTGGCGGAACAGCGCATTCGAATCGAAATTGATCTTTGCGTCCAGCGCCACCACGCGGCCATCGCCGGTCAGCACCAGCGGGTTGATCTCGGCCAGGCTGGCATCGGTGTCCCAGAATGCCTTGTACAGCGCCTGCAGCACCGCGCGTGCCTGCGGCACGGATGCGGCCGGAATGCCGATTTTCGCCGCTACCGCGTCGGCTTCGGCGTCGGCAAGGCCGGTCACCGGGTCGACGAACACTTTGTGGATTTTCTCCGGCGTGCGCGCGGCGACTTCCTCGATGTCCATGCCGCCCTCGCTCGAAGCCATCAGGCACACCTTCTGCGTGACACGGTCCACCACCATGCCGACGTAGAGTTCCTTCTTGATGTCGGCGCCTTCTTCGATCAGCAATCGCCGCACTTTCTGCCCTTCGGGACCGGTCTGGTGCGTCTTCAGCTGCATCCCGAGAATCTGTCCGGCGTAGGTTTTCACCTCGTCCGCGGATTTCGCCAGCTTCACCCCGCCGCCCTTGCCGCGGCCGCCGGCGTGAATCTGCGCCTTGACCACCCCCACCTTGCCCGGGATGGATTGCGCCGCCTTGACCGCCTCATCGACGGAAAAGCAGGGCACTCCCCGTGGCGTGGGCACGCCGTACTTGCGCAGCACTTCCTTGGCCTGATATTCGTGGATTTTCATTTCTGGCTTCCTGTTTGAATCGCAATGGGATGATCAGGGAGAGAGGCGGGCGCGCGCATTGACCCAGGTCAATCGGTGCCGGTTTTCGATTCGCGCTGCCAGCGCGGATAATACAGCCGCACCGCCTCGCCCCCGGTATCGAGCGCGTGACAGCGATCGAGCTGAAACGGCTTCCTGCCGTCGTCGTGGTTGTCGCGCTGCTCACCAGCGAGTACCTGGATCGCCGCCGAAGGAAACTGGCTGAGCAGTTCGGTCAGGTGCGTGCAGCCGCTGACCAGGCCGAAGCGCTCGTACAGCGCTTTGCGGAACCCGCGCATCAGGTTCAATCCCGCCAAAGCGGCGTAATCCGGCGCAATCGCCGCGCAATACGGCGGATAGGGCATGGCGTCGGTGCAGGCCTCTGCGCTGATCACGTTCATGCGCCGGTCTATGGTGAGACGGATCCACATATCGTGCACCGGACTGCCGGCAGGCCGCACGCCGGGGGCGAGCAGGTAGTCGTCGGGCTTGACGTCGGTGAGATGGGCCTCGATGTCCCACAGGCCGTCCGCGCGCGCATAGCCTTCGAAGCGGACGCTGCGGGTGTGTTTGCGAATGCGAGGCAGGGTATCGGCGGACAGCGGCATTGCAGGTGCGAAGATGTCATCGAAACGAGCCGCGAATACTAACACAAGGACATCCCGGGAGATTCCCCGCGAGATCAAAGGCGCCCGATGCGCATCCTCACAGCGCGACGTTGCAGGCGACCCCGGCTTCGCTGAGCAGCGTTGGGAACGGGCTCGGAGGAGGCGCGTCGGTAAATAGCTTCCCCACCTGGTTCAGGTGCGCCACCTCCACCATCGCGGGTCGGTTGAACTTGCTATGGTCGGCGGCCAGCCATACCTCGCGCGAGCGCTCGATAATTGTCTGGGCAACCCGCACCTCGCGATAGTCGAAATCGCGCAGGCTGCCGTCGCCTTCGATGCCCGAGATGCCGATCAATCCGATATCGACTTTGAACTGGCGGATGAAATCGACAGTAGCTTCGCCTACGATACCGCGATCGCGCGAGCGCACTACGCCCCCCGCTACGATCACCTCGCAATCGGCATTGTCGGAGAGGATCGCGGCCACGTTCAGATTGTTTGTGATCACGCGCAAGCCCTTGTGCCGCAACAACTCGCGGGCAATGGCTTCCGTGGTGGTGCCGATGTTGATGATCAGCGAGCAGCCCTCCGGCACGGCATTGGCGATCGCGCGCGCAATGCGCTGCTTGGCGGCTTCGTTGAGCAACTGGCGCTGCCGGTAAGCGATGTTCTCGGTGGTGGAACTCGGGACTCGCACCCCGCCGTGAAAACGTGCCAACAGGCCGGCGTCGGATAGCAGCTTCACATCGCGCCGCACTGTTTGCAAGGTCACCCCGAAGGAGGCCGCCAGCGTCTCCAAGGACACGGAACCGCGTGCGCGCACCTGTTCCAGCAATTCAAGCTGTCTCGGATTGGGAGTCACTTAGCCTCTGAATGCATATGCTGAATGCGCTAAGCCTAGTAGATATGCTCAATAAACACAACATAGCGCGCCAAACCGCGCTTGCAATCCGGCCATATGTGATGTAAAAAGCACAAATAAGAACATATACGAACAATTAAAGCGGCCCGGCAGAGGCCGGCCGAGCGGTCCCCGAATAGTGCCCGCCGGTGAACAAGGAGACTCAATGATCGACCCGCACCCGAGACCAGCGCCCAGCGGGCCTGCCGCTGCTGCGCAGGCCTGTGACGTACTCGTGGTTGGCGGCGGCATCAATGGTGCCGGCATTGCGCGCGACCTTGCCGGCCGCGGCTGGCGCGTCGTACTGGCCGAACAAGACGATCTCGCTGCCCACACCTCGTCTTCCTCGACCAAGCTGATCCACGGCGGCTTGCGCTACCTGGAGTACTACGAGTTTTCACTGGTGCGCAAGTCGCTGCGGGAACGCGAAGTGCTGCTCAAGAGCGCGCCGCACATCATGTGGCCGCTGCGCTTCGTGATGCCGCACGACCCGTCGATGCGGCCGGCCTGGATGATCCGGGTGGGCCTGTTCCTCTACGACCATCTGGCGCGGCGCGAAGTGCTGCCCGGCTCCACAGGGGTGGATCTGCGCAAACATCCACTGGGGGCGCCGCTGCAACAGCGCCTCACCCGGGGCTTCGTCTATTCCGACGGATGGGTGGACGACGCGCGTCTCGTCGTACTCAACGCACTGGACGCGCAAATTCACGGCGCACAGATCCTCACGCGCACCCGTTGCACCGCCGCGCAGCGCGGCGCGCAAGGCTGGACGGCGACGCTGCGCTCGGCCGGCGGGCAGGAACGCACGCTCAGCGCGCGCGCTCTGGTCAATGCCGCCGGGCCGTGGGCCGAAGCCTTCCTGCGCGGCGAAGCCCGCGCCGACCATGGTGAAACGCTCGCCACCAGGAGCCTGCGGCTGATCAAAGGCAGCCACATTGTCGTGCCGCGCTGTTTCGAGCACGATCACGCGTACATTTTTCAGAACGCGGATAAGCGCATCATATTCGCCATTCCCTACGAGGAGCGCTTTACCCTGATCGGCACCACCGATGTGGATCTCCTCGGCGACCCGCGCGATGCCGGCGTCGGCGACGACGAGGTTGCCTACCTGTGCGACCAGGCGAACCGCTACTTTAAGCGGCCGGTGAAACCGGCCGACGTGGTGTGGAGCTACGCCGGAGTGCGCCCCCTGCTCGATGACGCATCCGGCGACGCATCGGCAGTTACGCGCGACTATCTGCTGGAAACCAACACCGAAGCCGCACCGCTGCTGAGCGTGTGGGGCGGCAAGATAACGACTTTCCGCAAACTGTCCGAGGAGGCGGCTGACGAGATCGGCAGCATGCTCGGCGAGACGCGCGCCGCCTGGACCGAAGGCGCGAGTCTGCCGGGCGGCGATTTCAGCGCCTGGATCGGTCAACCGTTGCGGCCGGACACCGACTTTGAACGATTTGTCACCGCCGTGCATGCACGCTATCCCTGGCTCGACGCGGTGCTGGCGCGGCGCTGGGCGCGCGCCTACGGCAGCCGCATCGAGCAGTTGCTCGGCGGCGCTACGAGCCGTGCCGACCTCGGCGACGAAGTGGCGCCCGAGCTGTTTGAAATCGAACTGCGCTACCTGCGGCGCGAAGAATGGGCCTGTTCAGCCGAAGACGTGCTGTGGCGGCGCAGCAAGCGTGGGCTGCACCTCAGTCCGGCCGAGCGCCAGCGCGTCGCCGACTGGATGAACCAGGCCGGGCTTGATTTGAGCCAGGGTGCCGGGCTCTCCGGCACATCCCCCGAGTTGGAGGTGGCCCTGGAAGGCTCTTTGGGTCAGTCAGAGCCTGGCGGACAAAATAGAAAGGCCGCACAATGAAGTGGCGCAAATGCGTAAACAGGGGAATATCCTGATGGAACTGACGCTGGAGGGCATCAGCAAGAAAGTCGGGCCGCAGCCGTGGCTCTACGACATGAGCATCGCGCCGAAGCGCGATGCGGTGACCGTGTTGCTGGGTGCCACCCAGGCCGGCAAGACCAGCCTGATGCGCATCATGGCGGGGCTGGATGCCCCCAGCAGGGGTCGGGTTCGCGTCGACGGCGTGGACGTCACCGGCGTACCGGTGCGCGAGCGCAATGTCGCCATGGTGTACCAGCAGTTCATCAACTACCCGTCGATGAGCGTGGCAGACAACATCGCCTCGCCGCTGAAGCTGCGCGGCGAGAAGAATATCGCAGAGCGCGTGCGTGCGCTCGCGGCGAAGCTGCACATCGAGATGTTCCTGGACCGCTACCCGGCCGAACTCTCCGGCGGCCAGCAGCAACGCGTGGCACTGGCGCGCGCACTGGCCAAGGGCGCACCGTTGATGCTGCTAGACGAACCGCTGGTCAACCTGGACTACAAACTGCGCGAGGAATTGCGCGAGGAACTGACGCAGCTGTTTGCCGCCGGCGATTCAACGGTGATCTACGCCACTACGGAGCCTGGCGAGGCCTTGCTGCTGGGCGGCCACACCGCAGTGATGGATGCCGGGGAGCTGTTGCAGTACGGGCCCACAGCCGAGGTGTTTCACGAGCCGCGGTCGCTGCGCGTGGCGCGCGCCTTCAGCGATCCGCCGATGAACCTGATCGGCGCCGAAGCCGCGTCCGCGGGCGTGCAACTGATATCCGGTCCGGCACTTTCGATCCCGCTGCCGGCGCCAGGCCCGAAAAGCCTGTCCGCAGCGCTTACCGTCGGCGTGCGCGCGAGCGCGTTGCGCCTGCAGGCGAGCGACGGCGACGTCGCCCTGCCGGGTACGGTCGAACTCGCCGAAATCTCCGGCTCGGACACCTTTGTACATCTGTCCACAGCAGCCGGCGAAGTGGTGGCACAGCTCACCGGCGTGCATTACTTCAATCTCGGCGCCCCGCTCACTTTGCACCTCAACCCGGCGCAGGTTTATGTGTTCGACTCAGCGGGTGCGCTGCTTGTGTCGCCCCGACGGCCGGGAGGTCGCTGAGATGGCACGCATCGACCTCGACCTCGCGCATTCCTACAAACCCAGGCCGCAGCAGGATACGGATTACGCGCTGCTGCCGCTGAAACTGAGCTTTGCCGACGGCGGCGCATACGCGCTGCTCGGCCCCTCGGGCTGCGGCAAGACCACCATGCTCAACATCATGTCGGGCCTGCTGGCGCCCCAGAAAGGTACCGTCCTCTTCGACGGTCGCGACGTCACGCTGCTCAGCCCGCAGGAGCGCAACATCGCCCAGGTGTTCCAGTTCCCGGTGATCTACGACACCATGACCGTAGCCGACAACCTGGCCTTCCCCTTGCGCAACCGCAAGATGCCGAAGGAGCAGATTCGCAAGCGGGTCGGCGAAATCGCCGAAATGCTGGAGCTCAGCGGACAGCTCGATCAGGGTGCTGCCGGTCTCGCGGCCGACGCCAAGCAGAAAATCTCCCTCGGCCGCGGCCTGGTGCGCTCCGATGTATCTGCGGTGCTGTTCGATGAACCGCTGACCGTAATCGACCCGCACCTGAAATGGCAGCTTCGGCGCAAGTTGAAACAGATCCACCATGAACTGAAGCTGACGCTGATCTACGTGACGCACGACCAGGTCGAGGCGCTGACCTTCGCCGACGAAGTGGTGGTGATGACCCAGGGCCGCGCTGTGCAGGTCGGCAGCGCCGACGCACTTTTCGAGCGGCCGCAGCACACTTTCGTCGGTCATTTCATCGGCTCGCCCGGCATGAACTTCCTGCCGGCACGAGTTGCCGCGGGCATGCTGCATGTGGCCGGACACTCGCTCGAGCTGCCGCCGGGGCGCACCTTGCCCGAGGGCGAACTCAAACTGGGCGTGCGGCCGGAATACGTCGAGCCGGCTGCCGCCCGCGACCCCGGGGCACTCCCGGTCACAGTGACGCAGGCGCAGGACATCGGCACCTATGTGCTGCTGATCGGCAAATGCGGCGATCTGACCATCAAGGCACGGCTCAGCCCCGAGGTCGAGTCGCCGAGGCCAGGAGACACAGTCTGGCTGCGCGTGCTGGGCACGCAAACCTGTTTCTACCGGAACGAGGAGCTAGTCGCGTGAGCACGACAATCAAACCCGTCAATCAGAAAGCCTGGTGGCTGGTCCTTCCGGTGATCATCTGCGTTGCGTTCTCCGCAGTGCTGCCGCTGATGACGGTGGTGAACTATTCGGTGCAGGACATCATCTCGCCCGAGCGCCGCGTCTTCGTCGGCACCGAGTGGTTTGCCTCGGTAATGCGCGACGAAGATCTGCACGCCGCCCTGTGGCGCCAACTTGTCTTCTCCCTGACGGTACTGGCAACCGAGGTTCCTTTGGGCATCATGCTGGCGCTGTCCATGCCGGCGCGCGGTTGGAAGGCCTCCGCGGTACTTGTCGTGGTGGCCCTCTCGCTGCTGATCCCGTGGAACGTGGTCGGCACGATCTGGCAGATTTACGGCCGCACCGATATCGGCCTGCTCGGCGCCACGCTGCAGAAGATGGGATTCGAATACAGCTATACCGGCAACGCCACGCATGCGTGGATCACGGTACTGGTGATGGACGTGTGGCACTGGACGCCGCTGGTGGCGCTGCTGTGCTACGCCGGACTGCGCTCGATCCCGGATGCGTATTATCAGGCCGCGCGCATCGACGGCGCATCCAAGTTCGCGGTGTTCCGCTACATCCAGCTACCGAAGATGCGCGGCGTCCTGATGATCGCGGTGCTGTTGCGCTTCATGGACAGTTTCATGATCTACACGGAGCCGTTTGTACTCACCGGAGGCGGCCCGGGCAACGCCACCACTTTCCTCAGCGAATACCTGACGCAAAAAGCAGTCGGCCAGTTCGACGTCGGCCCGGCGGCGGCCTTCTCGCTGATTTACTTCCTGATCATCCTGCTGCTGTGCTTCATCCTCTACAACTGGATGCAGCGCGTGGGAACCCAGACAAAGGAGAGCGGCCATGAATGAGGACCGCGGCCACCTGCGCACGCTGTTTCTGGTCGTCTACATCGTGTTCGCGCTATTGCCCATCTACTGGATGGTCAATATGAGCTTCAAGACCAACGAGGATATTCTTTCCAGATTCTCGTTCTTTCCGCAGCATTTTACCTGGGCCAACTACGCATTGATCTTCACCGATGCCTCCTGGTACTCCGGCTACATCAACAGCCTGATCATCGTGGCCATCAACATGACGATTTCGATCACCGTGGCCCTGCCCGCGGCCTATGCGTTTTCGCGTTACAGCTTCCTCGGTGACAAACACCTGTTCTTCTGGCTGCTGACCAACCGCATGACGCCGCCCGCGGTGTTCCTGCTGCCCTTTTTCCAGCTTTACTCCACGATTGGCCTGATGGACACGCACATCGCGGTAGCGCTGGCCCATCTGGTGTTCAACGTGCCTCTGGCGGTGTGGATCCTAGAGGGATTCATGAGCGGCATTCCGCGCGAGATCGACGAAACCGCATACATA
Source organism: Burkholderiales bacterium (assembly GCA_016649475.1). Taxonomy (GTDB): domain Bacteria; phylum Pseudomonadota; class Gammaproteobacteria; order Burkholderiales; family SG8-39; genus 2-12-FULL-64-23. Next base: position 8,479 of record JAENXP010000043.1, read on the forward strand.
GACGGCTACTCCTTCCCGCGCTTCTTCGTCACGATTTTCCTGCCGCTGATCAAAGCCGGCGTCGGCGTGACGGCATTTTTCTGCTTCATGTTCAGCTGGGTCGAGTTGCTGCTCGCGCGAACGCTCACCAGCGTGGATGCCAAGCCGATCGTGGCTACGATGACCCGCACCGTCTCGGCCTCGGGCATGGATTGGGCCACACTCGCCGCAGCCGGCGTGCTGACCATCGTGCCGGGGGCGATCGTGATCTGGTTCGTGCGGCATTACATCGCCAAGGGCTTCGCCATGGGCCGCGTATGAACACGCAACCCTGCCCGACCGGCATCACCATGCGCGCGCGCCCCTCGGTCGCGGGGCCTGCGCACACCGATCGAATTCGCGCGGCGAGTGCGCGCGCTCAAGGAGAACCATGATGTTCCATTGGATGGCGTGGACCACCCCGGTAGCCGTGTTCTTCAGCAGCATCGGACTGATGCTGGTGGGCATGACGCTGTGGGAACTGAAATCGCCCACCGTGATGCGCAAAGGCTTTCTGCCCATCGCGACGACCCGTGGCGACCGGCTCTTCATCGGCCTGCTCAGCGCGGGCTACATCAATCTGGCGTTTGTCGGGCTCACCGGCAGATTCGCCGAGTGGTTTCATCTTGAACACGAGCCCAGCGTGTGGATCAGCTTTGTGATTTCAATGGCCGTACTGGGATTCATCATGAACAAGGGCTGAACGCGAACCAGGGAATCCGGCCCGAAGCTTCCCCGGGGCCGTGGTGACCAACACGACACGCGGGGAGGCGCACACGAACCGGGAGATTAGCAATGAAATTACGCCACACCACGATAGCCCTGGCCGTCGCTTGCGCGGTAGCCGGGCATGCATGGGCCGGAGAGGGCGAGGCCAAGAAATGGATCGACACGGAGTTCCAGCCGTCCACGCTGACCAAGGATCAGCAAATGGCGGAGATGAAATGGTTTATCGCGGCGGCCAAAAAGCTCCAGGCCAAAGGCGTGAAGGAGATCTCGGTCGTATCGGAAACGATCACGACGCACGAGTACGAATCGAAGACGCTGGCCAAGGCCTTCGCGGAGATTACCGGCATTACGGTGAAGCACGACCTGATCCAGGAAGGCGACGTGGTCGAAAAGCTGCAGACCTCGATGCAGTCGGGCAAGTCGATCTATGACGGCTGGATTAGCGACTCCGACCTGATCGGGACGCACTATCGCTACGGCAAGATCATGAACCTGACCGATTACATGGCCGGCAAAGGCAAGGAGTGGACCAACCCCGGCCTCGACCTCAAGGACTTCATCGGCACCAGTTTTACCACGGCACCCGACAAGAAGCTGTAC
>JAENXP010000001.1 GCA_016649475.1 Burkholderiales bacterium
TATAGGGGAGCATGAGGGGATGTATCCCCTCATTTTGAAATGAACTCTAAGCGAGGAGATAACTCCCCTCGTGCGCCCCTGAGTCAGGCCGTAACAAAAATACTTTTGTCACGGATCCTGAAGGTACTTCCCCTGGCTCGGGAGATTTGCATGGGGGCGCCGCCCCTTTATTCTAAATTTGCACAGGAGATCAATCGTGAGAATGTTGCATACGATGTTGCGCGTGGGGAACATGGAACGTTCGGTGAAGTTCTACACTGAAGTTCTGGGGATGAAACTGTTGCGCACCACCGACCGGCCGGAGCAGAAATACACCCTCGCCTTCGTCGGCTACGGTTCCGAGGACGCGCAGGCCGTAGTCGAACTCACCTACAACTACGGCGTGGACCGCTACGACATGGGAACCGCGTTCGGCCACCTGGCGATCGAAGTGCCCGACGCCTACAAAGCCTGCGAAACGGTCAAGGCAAAGGGCGGCATCGTCAGCCGCGAAGCGGGGCCGGTCAAAGGCGGCAGCACGGTTATCGCCTTCGTGCAGGACCCGGACGGCTACAAGATCGAGCTGATCGAACACAAGTAATACGCCATTTCAGAGACGGCTTCCATCCCGTATTCATGGCAGCCGGCAAGCGGATATGAAACTCGGGGCCCGGGCCCGCACCTGCGCCGCCGTCATGCCGGGCTTGTAAAGGGCCGAGCCGATGCCGAAACCGCTGGCACCCGCAGCGAGGTAGCCGCCCATGTTTTCCGGCGTGATGCCGCCGACCGGCAGCACGCGCGCGTTTGCGGGCAACACTGCGCGCAGCGCGCGAACCACCGCCGGTGGAATCATCTCTGCCGGAAACAGCTTGAGTCCGTCGGCGCCGGCCTCCAGCGCGGCGAATGCTTCGGTCGGCGTCGCCACGCCGGGCAGGCACACCATGCCCAGGCGCACGGCCTCGCGCACCACTGCCGCGCTGAAATTCGGAGACACGATCAATTGCCCGCCCGCCGCATGAACCTTGCGCACCTCGTCCGGCGTGAGCACGGTGCCGGCACCGGTCAGGGCCGCGGGAAAATTGCGCGCCAATGTGGCTATGCTCTTGAATGGATCGGGTGAATTAAGCGGGACTTCGATCGCCGTCCAACCGGTGCTGGTGAGAGCCTCGCCCATGTCCTGCGCCTCATGCGGCTGCAGTCCGCGCAGGACGGCGACCAGAGGAACGTGGTCCAGTGCCGCTGCAAATTTTTGCTGTGCATTCATATATCCGCCATCAGTCGGGAAAATTCTTGTTCGCGATAGCCCACAGGCCGGCCCAGGTCGCCTCCGACCCCAGCCGCTGCGCCGGCACGTTCTGCAGGGCTAAAGCGCGCTGGTAGCGCAGGCTCAGCGCTCCGGCGCCGACGATGACCACGTCGGCCGCGCCCTGCCATGTGCGGCCGCGCAATTCCTCGCCGATGACCAGTCCGGACAGATAGCTGGGAAGTGCCGCGGCAGGCAGGCGATCGAACAGCGACAGGGTGCGCACGCCGAATGCGGTGTGCAGCAGGCTATCGCCGCGCAGGGCCAGTGTCACGCCCTGATCGAACGCCCCGGCGTCGAACTCGCCGTCGCCGGCGGGCAGGGTGCGCGACAAAATGGAATGCTGCCGCAGCAGGGCAAACAATTCGCCCGTCATGAAGGTGGAAAATGACTGGACGCGGCCCGCTTGCACGCGCGCCCATTTGCTGTGCGTGCCCGGCAGCACCACCAGGCCCTGATGCAGGCCGAGCAACTGCAGGGCGCCAAGAATCTGGGTTTCTTCACCGCGCATGACGTCGGGTATGCATTGCAGGCCCGCGACACCGGGAAGACCATCGTGTTCGCAGCTCAGTCCCGGTACGATGGCCACGCGCCCGGGGTCCACCCATGCGAGCTTGGCGGCGACTTCCTCGAACCCGGCCGGACAGCTGCAATAGGGTGCTTCCAGCCATCCCTGCTTGCTGCCGACCATGCCGGACATCAGACAAATGGTATCGCCGCTATTCATCCAGTCGCCAAAGCACGCCTCGAACACCGAGGGAAATTCGCCGGGCGCGACTGTCAGGATGCCACGGTCGAAGGAGCGATGTTCCTGGACCTTGCCCCCGGCATCCATGCGTGCGCCGCGCAGCGAGGAGCTGCCCCAGTCCACCGCCACCAGCTGTTTCACAGCAAGGCTCTCACGGCATCCGGGCGGGGCAGGGGCGCGACGGCACCGTAGGCCTGCACCGCCAGCGCGGCTGCGGCATTGGCATAGCGCCCGGCCTCGAACACGGAACTGCCCTGCGCCATGCGCGCGAGCAGGTTGCCGCAGAAGCAATCGCCCGCGCCGGTGGCATCGACCGGCTTTACCGCGTGGCCGGCGATGCGCTCGCGCCGGGTGCCGTCGCTCACCAATGCGCCCGCGCCGCCCAGTTTCAACGCGACGGCCTTCGCTCCGAGTGCATGCCCCCAGTCGACGATCTGATCCGGCGCGTCCAGACCGCACAGATCGAAGGCATCGTCCAGACTGGGCAGGAAGATGTCGCACAGGGAAACCGCCTGCGCTATGCAGGCCCGGGCGCGCGCCAGCGGCCAGAGCTTGAGTCGCAGGTTGGCATCAAACGATACCAGCGTTCCGGCCGCGCGCGCCAGTTCCGTGGCGGCAAATACCGTGTCGCAGGCGCTGCTGGAAATGGCCAGCGAAATGCCCGACACATGCAGGATTTTGCTTGCGACCACGATGTCTTTCGCGGCTCCGTGTTGCAGCCATTGCGGCGTCATGCTACTGGCGGCCGAACCGGAGCGCAGATAGCTGAAAGCATGGCCGCCCGCTCCATGCGTCACGAAATAGATGCCGGTCGGGCGCACCGCGTCGAGTTCTATCGCCGTGGTGTCGATGCCCTCATCCGACCACAGGTCCAGCAGCGACCGGCCGAATGCGTCCCCGCCCACCCGCGACAAATAGGCGCAGCGGGCGCCGGCGCGGGCCGCTGCGATCACGGCGTTGCTGGTATCGCCGCCGTAGCCCTGCAGAAAGCCGGGCTCGCCCGGGCGCACCTGGTTGAATTCCAGCATGCCCTCGCCCAGCGCCGTGACGTCGAAAGTCTTTTCCATATGTGAATATCAACGCGCTGTCGAGTTTTACTTCTTTTCCAGGTAGTTGCTGATCGCGACAAAATCGGCCACGGCGAGGTTCTCCGCACGCAGACCAGGCGCGATTCCCAGCACGGCAAAGTCGCCGGCCTCGAGCAAGCCGGCTAGAGAATTGCGCAAGGTCTTGCGCCGCTGCGCAAAAGCGCGCCGCACCACTTGCGCCAGCCCCGCCTCGCTCGCAGCCGTCAACTGCGCCTGCGGACGCGGCCACATGCGCACCACCGCCGAATCCACCTGCGGTGGCGGCGTGAATGCGCCAGGAGCGACCTCGAGCACCAATTCCATGTCGAAGCGGTACTGCAGCATTACCGACAAGCGGCCGTAGTCGCCCCCTCCCGGCGGAGCGACCATACGCTCGACGACCTCTTTCTGCAACATGAAATGCATGTCGCGTATGCGTTCGGCGTAGCGCGCCAGGTGGAACAGCAGGGGCGTGGAAATATTGTAGGGAAGGTTGCCGACTACACGCAATTCGCCAGGCAGCGTGGCGAAGTCGAATTCGAGTACATCGCCCGCGTGCACCGACAGGCGCTCCGGCGCATAGGCGCGCTGCAGGCGCGCAACGATATCGCGGTCGATCTCGATCACCTGCAGATGGCGCAGCACCGCGGCAAGCGGTGCGGTGAGCGCTCCCAGCCCCGGACCGATCTCCACCATGACGTCCTCCGCCTGCGGCCTGATCGCGGCGACGATGTCGGCGATCATCGTTTGGTCAGTCAGGAAGTGCTGACCAAACCGCTTGCGCGCGATGTGCTTCATCTATTCGGCGGGTGCGACCCTGGACGCGTGCACCATCTCCAGCGCCATTTCCATTTGCCGCAATCAGGCTGCCCGAATCGGCCCTGCCGCTGCCGGCCAGGTCCAGCGCGGTGCCGTGATCGACCGAGGTGCGCACGATCGGCAAGCCCAGCGTGACGTTGACGCCTTTGCCGAAACTCGCGTACTTGAGCACCGGCAGTCCCTGATCGTGGTACATCGCCAACACGCAATCGCCGCGCGCAAGCACCTGTGGCGTGAACAAGGTATCGGCCGGGAACGGTCCATCCAGCAGCATCCCTGCCTGGCGCAGCTCGCGCAGCACCGGGGAAATGACCTCGATTTCTTCCCGGCCCAGGTGCCCGCCTTCGCCGCCGTGCGGGTTGAGCCCGGCGACCAGGATGCGCGGCTCGGCGATACCGAAACGCTGCTGTAGCGCGCGATGCAGAATGCGCAGCGTCGCCTCGAGACTGTCGCGGGTGATCGCGCGCGCCACTTCGGCCAGAGCCAGGTGGGTGGTCACCAGCGCCACGCGCAATCCGCCGCCGGCGAGCATCATTACGACGCGCGGCGTCGAAGTCAGCGCGGCAAGATATTCGGTATGTCCGGTAAACGGGACGCCCGCGTCGTTGATCACGCCCTTGTGCACCGGTGCGGTCACCATCGCGGCGAAACTGCCGTCGGCACAACCGGCAACGGCGCGCTCGAGCAAGGCGAGCACGTAGGCGCTGTTGGCCGGATCCAGCCTGCCCGCAGTCACGGGCACGGCGAGCGGCAGGTGCAGCACTTCCAGCTCGCCGGCCGCCGGCACCTGCGCCGGGTCGTATGCGCGCAAACGCAGGGACAGGCCGAGACGCGCGGCGCGCGCCGCGAGCAGATCACGGTCGGCGAGGATGACTGCGCGGCAGGGCAGGCGCCCGCCTGCCAGAGCAAGACAAATATCCGGCCCTATGCCGGCGGGCTCGCCGGAAGTGACCGCGATAACCGGCAGGTTCGCCGCTGCTCCGACCGCGCTCCTCACACCCTCCTCCACTGTGGATCGTGCGCGGCGCCGCCGCGCACTAGCGCTCGTCCGACCGATATTCCACGAAGGCGCGATCGCGCAGCTGGCGCAGCCACTCCTGGTAGGCCTCGTCGGCTTTGCGCTCGCGCAGAATCAAACGCGCTTCCTGCCGCTTGCGTTCGCCGGAGACGTCGGTCCGGCGCCGCTCCAGCACCTGCAACAGGTGCCAGCCGAAAGGCGACGCGAAAGGCTCGCTCAGCTCTCCATCCTTGAGACTGTTCATCACACGCTCGAATTCCGGCACGGTATCACCGGGGTAGACCCAGCCGAGGTCGCCCCCCTTGACCGAGGACGAGTCGTCGGAGTTGAGCTTGGCCAGCTCGCCGAAATCGACGCCGTTGACTATGCGTTCACGCAGATTGTCGAGCTTGCGTTTGGCGTCGCTTTCGGAAACGATCTCGCTGGTCTTGGCCAGTATGTGCCGCGCATGCGTTTGCAGTATGACCGCCGGCGCACCGCCGCCGCGGCGGTCCAGCAGCTTGATCAGGTGGAATCCGGCCGGACTGCGGATGATGCCGCTCACCTCGCCGGGTTTCAAACCGTCGATGGCCTGCGCGAACAGGTCCGGCAGGCGGTCGCGCGCGCGCCAGCCCATGACCCCGCCCTGCAGCGCGTCCGGCGCGTCGGAAAAACTGACGGCCAGCTTGGAAAAGTCGGCGCCCTGGCGCACTTGCGCCAGCACCTGCTCGGCGCGTGCGCGCTGGCGGTCCACCTCCTCCGGACTCGCCTGCTCGGGCAACCGCAATATGATGTGGCTCAGGTTGAATTCGATCGAGGCAGAAGGCGACGCGTCCTGCTGGCTGAGGAAATAATCGATCTCGTTGTCGGTGACCGTAATGCGATTGTCCACTTCGCGCTCACGCAGACGCGACAGCAGGATTTCGTTGCGCAGTTCCTCGCGGAACTTGTCGAACTGTACCCCGTCGCGCTCAAGGATCTGGCGGAACTGGGTCAGCGACATCTTGTTGCCCTCGGCGACGCGCGCAACGGTGCGATCGAGCTGCAGATCGTCCACGCGCAGCCCCGTTTCTCTGGCCAACTGCAGTTGCAGCCGGTCCATGATCATGCGTTCCAGCACCTGCTTCTGCAGCAGATCGGCGGGTGGCAGCTGCGTTCCCTGCTGGCGCAGCTGCAGCGTCACCGACTTCACCCGTTCCGCAACCTCGCCGCTGGTGATCACTTCGCTGTTGACCACGGCGACGATACGATCTACCAGCAGCACCGGGCTGGGTGTCCCACGCTGAGCCAATGCGCCGCCGGCGCCGATCGCCAACGCCGCGGTCGCGAACCACGCGATCGCTGCCGAATTTGAAAATCGCATTTAAGGTCTACTCGTAAAAATTGAACTGCCGTGAGTCGGGACGGGTCTGGTCGATGCTGCTGTAGCCGGGAACGTTGCGCTTCAGCGTCTCCAGCGGATTGGACCCGATACGCGATAATCCGTTCAACTCCAGCTGCAAGAACACGGCATTGGTCGTGGTCTCGGTGGCTGCGGCAAAGCGCGTCGCCACCAGGCGACCAATCCAGCAGCCTCCATTATATTCGAAACCGGCCAGACCTTCGACCAGGCGGCTGTCGCGCACCGAATAGTTATAGCGGCCTACGCCATACCAGCCGCCGCCCAGCGGCCACTGCGCCGAGATGTCCAACTGGCTCAGGGAGTCGCGGGTAAAGCGATAGCCGAGGTTGAGCACCTTCGCAGTTTCCGGCTGGTAGCGGACGCTCGCGCCCAGGCGCTCGAATAGATTCTGGTGCGAGTTGTACTGCAGCGCGCTGTCCAGAGTCCAGTGCCGGGAAATGCGCCCGCCCAGCGCAGCCAGAAAATCCGAAGTCTTGTCGGTGCGCCCGGGGGTGGATGCGTCCAGTGTCACCTGCTGGTTGTGGAAATAGTGGCGCTGACCGACCGTGGCCCTGATCACTTCCTGGCCGTTGCGCGGCGACAGCATGCGCGAGGTCACGGCCACGGTCAGCTGGTTGGCATCGGCGATGCGGTCGCTGCCGTTGAACAAGTTTTCGGAAAACATCTGCGCATAATTGAAATCGGCCTGGCCGGTATCGAACAGCGGGATCTTGCTCTGGTCGCGGTACGGCACGTACAGGTAATACAGGCGCGGCTCCAGCGTCTGGCGGAATTTCTGGCCGGTGAGGCTGGCGTCGCGCTCGAAGGTCAGGCCGCTGTCGAGACTGGCGATCGGCAGCGCCCTCTGGATGCTGTCGGGCGTGCCGGGAGCGTTGCGATCCAGGCTGTAGGCGGTGGCGTGAAAGCCCAATTTGGGCGTGAGATAGGCGCCCGGCAGGATCACCGGCAGGCTTGCGCTGGGGTAGGCCATGAGGCGGCTACCGATGACGCTGGTGGGGTGAGCAAACTCGACGAACTCGCTCGTCAGGTTCAGATCGGTTCCGCCGACGTACTGGCGTGTCGCATTCAGCGTGAACTGGGGCAACCTGCCGTAGGGTTCGACTATCGGGTTGCTCGGATCCTGCAGCGTCTGGAAACGCTGCACCCGCGCGGTCGCGGTCCACCAGCCGCCGCCGTAGGTAAGCAGGCCTTCGCGCGGCAGCGTGGTCTGCGAAGTAATGTTGATGCGGCTGGACAGATCGCGGAAATAATTGTCATCGGACACTTTGTTGATGTTGATGAAGCCGGTCAGCTTGCTGCTGAACCTTTGATTGTGCTGGATGGTCGTGGCATAGCGGCTGATGTTGCGCACCCGGTCGTTGGCCATGTGCTCGAAGCGCGCCTCGCCTTCGTAGCTTCGATCGAGATAGCGCAGCTGCGCAGCCAGCTGCAGCCCGCGCTTGGAAAATTCGCGCGGCTCGATGGTGAGATCCCGGTTCGGCGCAAGGTTGACGTAGTAGGGCACGCCGATTTCCACCCCGCTTTTGCCGCTGCTACCTATGGTGGGCGGGAGAAAGCCGGTCTTGCGCTGGTTGTGCAGCGGGAAATCTACCCAGGGCACGTAGGCGATCGGCATGCCCTTGAACACCAGCTTGCCATTGCGCGCAACACCCACGTCGCGTGTCATGTCGAGGTCGAGCTCGCCCACCTGCATGTACCAATCGTCGTTTCCCGCCTTGCAGGTGGTGAGAGTCGCGTTTTCCATGCGATACTGGTCCTTGCTTTCGAACCTGATTACATCGGCCTTGCCGCGTGCGCGCACCGGGTCGTAGCCGGAACGGCCGCGCAGGGCGAACTCGTAGTCGGCCTGGTCGAACTGGCCGACGCTGTCGCGCACGCGCAGGCGCAGCCCGGTGCCGCTGATGCGGTCGCCGTCGCGCGAAAGGAGCACGCCGCCGCTCGCCTGCACCTCATCGTTGGCGTAGGAGTAGCGCAACTGCTCCGCGCGGATGGTGACGTCGCCCTGGCGCAGCTCGACGTTGCCGCTGGCGCTGGTTTGCTGATTCGCATAGCCCTCGAAGCGGTCGGCGCTGATCGTGACCGGCGCGCTCATTCCGGCAGGCTTGCCCGCGGGCGGCATGAGCCGCGGCTCCTGCGCCTGCGTTGCCGCTGTGCAAAATAGCAAGGCCAAAGCGGGCACAAACAAGCGCATCGGGGGACTTTACGGTAGATAACGGGGAGGCTGCGTTTTTTGAATGCTAAAATCGCACACTTTCGCGTTAATGGCAATCGGAACGCACTCGCAGGCCAGCTCGGAAATGCCGATTTGGCCTCTGTCTCATACATCAGGGGAGTACGAGGGGAGCCATCCGCTCATTCTGCGATGAACTCTTTGGAGCGGACACTGGCATTGCAGGCATGGCTCGGCCGCCTCTTCCCTGCGGAAAAATGGACGCTCGACCCGGCGTCGGCCGATGCCAGCTTCCGCCGCTATTTCCGCATCAGTCTTCCCGGCCGCGGCGAGAGCCGCATCGTCATGGACGCGCCGCCACAGCAGGAAGACTGCAGGCCTTTCATCCGGGTCGCCGAGCTGCTGCGGCAGGCCGGCCTCAATGCGCCGGAGGTATTGGCGCAGGATCTGGAGCAGGGTTTTCTGCTGCTCACCGACCTGGGCACGACCACCTACCTGGCAGCGCTCGAGCGCGATGACGCCGGCGCGGACACCTTGTTCGGCGACGCCACCGATGCGCTCATCACCTGGCAGCTCGCCAGCCGGCCGGGTGTGCTCCCACCCTACGATGCGGCATTGCTGCGGCGCGAGCTGGATCTGTTTCCCGACTGGTATCTGTCGCACCACCTGGGTCTGCGCCTCGCGCAGCAGCAGCGCGACGGGCTCGAGCGCATGTTCGCGCTGATACTGGCTAACAATCTGGCGCAGCCGGCGGTGTACGTGCATCGCGATTACATGCCGCGCAACCTCATGCTGTCCACGCCCAACCCCGGTATCCTCGATTTCCAGGATGCGGTATACGGCCCCATCAGCTACGACCTGGCGTCGCTGGTGCGCGACGCCTTCATCAGCTGGGAAGAGGAGCGTGCGCTCGACTGGATCGTGCGTTATTGGGAAAAGGCGCGCCGCGCGGGGCTGCCGGTCGGCGCCGACTTCGGCGACTTCTATCGCGATCTCGAGTGGATGGGCCTGCAGCGCCACCTGAAGGTGCTGGGGATCTTTGCGCGCATCAAACACCGCGACGGCAAACCCGGCTACATCGAGGATGCGCCGCGCTTCCTTGCCTACGTGCGCGCCGTAACCGGGCGCTACAACGCGCTCGGCCCCCTTACACAACTGCTCGATCAGTTCGAGGACCAGCACGCGGCGGGGGGCAATTCATGAAAGCCATGATCCTCGCCGCCGGGCGCGGCGTGAGAATGCGCCCGCTCACCGACACCGTGCCCAAGTCGCTGCTCCCGGCGGGGGGCAAGCCGCTGATCGTCTGGCAGTTGGAGAAACTGGCACGCGCCGGCTTCACCGAAGCGGTGATCAACCATGCCCACCTCGGGCACATGATCCAAGCCGCGCTCGGCGACGGCGCGCGCTTCGGTGTTTCGATCCGCTACTCGCCCGAGCCTGTAGCGCTGGAGACCGCGGGCGGGATCGCCCTCGCGCTGCCGCTGCTGGGTACGGCGCCGTTTCTGGTGATCAACGCCGACATTTTCAGCGACTACGATTTCGCCGCGCTCGCCGGCCTGGATCTGCAGGACCGGCTCGCGCATCTGGTGCTGGTGGACAATCCGCCGCAGCACCCGCGCGGGGACTTCGCCCTTGCGGCGGAGCAGGTGCACGAAACCGGCGACAAGCTGCTCACCTTCAGCGGCATAGGCGTGTATGCGCCGCGCCTGTTCGGCGGCATTGCGTCCGGCGCCAGGCTTGCGCTGGCGCCGCTGCTGCGCAATGCGATGGCGTCGAACCGGGTGTCGGGGGAATATTACGGTGGCCGCTGGCACGACATCGGCACCGCGGAGCGCCTGCAGGCGCTGGACGCGACACTGAAAGGCGAGCGCGCATGAACCCCGGTCGTGCCGCAACTCCGGACAGACCCGCGGTTCGTACTGTACAACTGTACAATTGATCTAATCCGCACCAACCCGGGGCCGTCCTCGAACCGCACTCCATGACCGACACCAAAGTTTACGCCGGGCGCCGCGCCGCGCTGCTGGCGCAGATGCAAAGCGGCATCGCCATCGTGCCCACCGCGCCCGAACGCCTGCGCAACCGCGACAGCGCGTACCCCTACCGTTACGACAGCTATTTCTACTATCTCTGCGGCTTTCAGGAACCCGAGGCGGTGCTGGTGCTCATCGCCGGGGCGCAGCCGCAAAGCCTGCTTTTCTGCCGCGAGAAGAACCTGGAGCGCGAAACCTGGGACGGGTTTCGCTTTGGCCCGGAAGCGGCCCGGGCCGCCTTCGGCGTCGATGCCGCCCACCCCGTCGGCGAGCTCGACGAAAAACTGCCGGCGCTGATGGCCAACCAGCCCGCGCTCTATTACGCGCCGGGCATGGACGCGGACTGGGACGCGCGCATCATGCGCTGGCTGAATCAGGTGCGCGCGCAGAGCCGCACCGGCGTCAGCGCGCCGCAGCGCATCGTCGACGTGCGCGCCGCATTGGACGAGATGCGCCTGTTCAAGGACGGGCACGAACTCGATCTCATGCGCCGCGCCGCCGCCATTTCGGCCAAGGCGCACGAGCGCGCCATGCGCGCAACCCGGCCGGGCAGGATGGAATACGAAATCGAGGCGGAACTCATGTACGAGTTCCGCCGCCGCGGCGCGCAGTTCCCCGCTTACTGGCCCATCGTCGCCGGTGGCGCCAACGCCTGCGTGCTGCACTACAACGACAACGGCGCGCCGCTGCAGGACGGCGCGCTGCTGCTGATCGATGCCGGCTGCGAACTCGACGGCTATGCTTCCGATATCACCCGCACCTTTCCCGTGAACGGCAGATTCGGCGGCGCGCAAAAGGACGTGTATGAGCTGGTACTCGCCGCGCAGGCAAGCGCCATCGCCGCGACCAGGCCCGGCGCGGCCTGGGACACGCCGCATGAGGCGGCGGTACGCGTGCTGGCGCAGGGCATGATCGATTTCGGCCTGTGCCAGGGCAGCCTGGATCAGGTGCTCGAAACCGGCGATTACAAGCGCTACTACATGCATCGCACCGGCCACTGGCTCGGGCTGGATGTGCACGATGCGGGCGAATACAAGCTCGAGGGCAAGTGGCGGCCGCTCGAGGAAGGCATGACGCTCACGGTCGAGCCCGGCTGCTACATCCGCCCGGCGGCGGGCGTGCCCGAGGCCTACTGGAACATCGGCGTGCGCATCGAGGACGACGTGCTGGTGACCGCAAACGGCTGCGAAGTGATCACCGCTGAAACTCCCAAGAGCATCGCCGCCATAGAAGCCCTGGTTGGCAAGGACTGAGACATGCGTGCCCGTGTATCGCCATGGACTCCGAAGCGGTAGACATACTGATCGCCGGCGGCGGCCCGGTGGGCGCCGCTCTGGCACTTGCGCTCGAAGGCAGCGGTCATGCGGTCGTGTTGGCCGAGGCGCGCAGTGCCGATTCCGGCGGAGCGCGTAACGCCGATTCCGGCGGTGCGCGCGCTGCGGCGGCAGGCGATGCGCGCGCGATCGCCCTGTCCTACGCCAGCCGTCTGATCCTCGAGCGGCTAGGCGCCTGGTCCGGGCTCGCCGTCACGCCGATCGACTCGATCCACATATCGCAGCAGGGCGGCTTCGGCCGCACCCTGATCCGCGCCGCCGATTACGACCTGCCCGCGCTGGGCTATGTCGCGAACTACGACGACCTGCAACGCAGCCTTTACGCCGCACCCTGCTCGGCCAGGCGCCTGTCCGGCGCCAGAATGACCGGCTTCGACGGCAGCACAGCCACGCTGCAAACGCAGGAAGGACAACGTACATACACCCCGCGCCTGACGGTGTTTGCCGATGGCGCAAGCATTGCTGATGAGCAAGCCGCGCCTGCCTACAGCAAGGACTATAGGCAGACCGCGCTGCTCGCCTGGGTGAAGACCGAGCAGGCGCACCACGGCAGGGCGTGGGAGCGTTTCACGCCCGGTGGGCCTCTTGCGCTGCTGCCGCATGGCGCAGGATTTGCTTTGGTGTGGACTACCGACCTGGATCGCGGTGCGCAGTTGCGCGCCCTCGACACCCCGGCTTTCCTGGCCGAATTGCATGCGTCTTTTGGTGACCGTCTGGGCGCATTCATCGAAGCCGGGGTGCGCAGCGCGTTCCCGCTGGCGCTGCGCTACCGGCGCGAGGAAACACGGCCGCACAGTCTGGCGGTGGGCAACGCAGCGCAAACCCTGCACCCGGTCGCCGGCCAGGGTTTCAACCTGGGCCTGCGCGACGCGTGGGAACTCGCCCGCCTCGCGCGCGATACGCGCGAACCCGGCAGCGAGCGCTTTATCGACGGCTATCGCCGTGCACGTGCGCTCGACCGGCGCGCCGGCATCCGCTTTACCGACAGCCTGGTCGGTTTGTTTTCCAATTCCGATCCGCTGCTCAAGCTTGGCCGCGGCGCGGGCCTGCTGGCACTCGATCTGCTGCCCTTCGCCCGCCGCTTCGTCGCGCGGCGCATGATTTACGGCGCACGCGCATTGCCTTAACGCAAGCAAAAAATCGTGTTGGCGACATAATTTTTTCGATTTTAATTCGCCGGCGATTGGGTATAGAATTAGTTCCCCCTCGCGCAAAAGAAATCGATAGAACGAAATGAGAATTGGACCTCATGTGCTGCGCAATAATCTGTTCGTTGCGCCGATGGCCGGGGTCACGGATCGTCCTTTCCGCCAGCTGTGCAAGAAATTCGGCGCCGGCATGGCGGTGTCCGAGATGGTGGCTTCCAATTCTCTCCTGTGGGGCAGCGAAAAGACGCGGCGACGCGCCAATCACGAAGGCGAACCCGACCCCATTTCGGTTCAGATCGCCGGCGCCGATCCGCAGATGATGGCCGAGGCCGCCATCTATAACGTCGGTGAGGGCGCGCAGATCATCGATATCAACATGGGTTGTCCGGCGAAGAAAATCTGCAATGTGATGGCCGGTTCGGCGCTGTTGAAAGACGAATTGCTGGTCGGGCGAATTCTCGAAGCCGTGGTCGGCGCGGTAAACGTGCCGGTGACGCTCAAGTTCCGCACCGGCTGGGATCAGCAAAACAAGAATGCCCTGACCGTTGCGCGCATCGCCGAGGAGAGCGGCATCCAGTTGCTCTCGATCCACGGGCGTACGCGCGCCTGCGGCTACACCGGTCATGCCGAGTACGACACCATCGCCGACGTAAAAAGCGCGACCCGCCTGCCTGTGGTCGCCAACGGCGACATCAACACGCCGGAGAAAGCCAGGCACGTGCTCGACTACACCAAGGCAGACGGCATCATGATCGGCCGCGCGGCGCAAGGGCGGCCGTGGATTTTCCGCGAAATCGAGTACTACCTGAAGACCGGTGCGCACCTGCCGCCGCCGCGGGTCACCGAAATCCACCAGGTGCTGATCGCGCACCTGTACGATCTGTACGCGTTCTACGGCACCGATACCGGCGTCAAGATCGCGCGCAAGCATATTTCCTGGTACACCAAGGGACTGGCCGGATCGGCCGGTTTCCGCCACGCGATGAATCAATTGCAGAGCGTAGAAGAGCAACTCGCCGCGGTGAACCGGTTTTTCGATCAACAGGCGCAGCAATACGAGCATCTGCGCTATGAGGAGGAGTTGGCAGCATGACACCGCGCGCCAGTGAAATCGCAGAATGCGTACGCAAGGCTCTGGAGAAATACTTCAAGGATCTGGACGGGGAGCGGCCGCGCGCCATCCACGAGATGGTGTTGAAGAACGTCGAAAAGCCCATGATCGAAGTGGTGCTGGGTCACGCCGATGGCAACCAGACGGTGGCAGCCAAATGGCTGGGCATCAACCGCAACACGCTGCGCAAGAAGATAGAGCATCTGAAGATAAAGATGTAATACCCGGAGCGACGGGTGCAGGGTAAAACCAGGCGCAGGCATCAGCCGCACATCGCTCCTCACCGATTACTCATCGCCCAGGCTTATAAATGAGCATCCTCGTCAAGCAGGCCCTCATCAGTGTGTCCGACAAGACCGGCGTCGTCGAGCTCGCGCGCGCGCTGGCGCAGATGCAGGTCGCCATCCTGTCCACCGGCGGCACGGCCAAGCTGCTGGCACAGAACGGAATCGCCGTCACTGAAGTGGCCGAATACACCGGTTATCCGGAAATGCTCGACGGGCGACTGAAGACCCTGCACCCGATGATCCACGGCGGGCTGCTGGCAAGGCGCGACATGCCCGCGCACATGGCCGCGATAAAGGACGGCGGCATCGAGCCGATCGACCTGGCGGTGGTCAATCTCTACCCCTTCAACGAAACCATCGCCAAACCCGGCTGCACGCTGGCTGACGCAATCGAGAACATCGACATCGGCGGCCCCACCATGCTGCGCTCCGCGGCCAAGAACCATGCCGGAGTCGCGGTTCTGGTCGATCCCGCCGACTACCTCTCCCTGCTGGATGAAATGCGCACCAACGCCGGCCGGGTAAGCGCCGCCACGCGCTTTGCGCTGGCGAAAAAAGTGTTTACCCATACCGCGGCGTATGACGGCGCGATCAGCAATTATCTGACCGGCCTCGATGCCGAGCACAAGAGCAGGGACTACCCGGAGCGGCTGACCCTGCAATTTTCCCGGGTGCAGGACATGCGCTATGGCGAAAATCCGCACCAGAGCGCGGCGTTCTATCGCGACATGCAGCCGGCCGCAGGCAGCCTCGCCAGCTACACCCAGCTGCAGGGCAAGGAACTTTCCTACAACAACGTCGGCGATGCCGATGCGGCCTGGGAATGCGTGAAGACCTTCTCCGAGCCTGCATGCGTCATAGTCAAACACGCCAACCCCTGCGGCGTCGCCATAGGCTATACCGTGCTCGAAGCCTACCAGCGCGCGTTCAAGACCGATCCCACTTCGGCCTTCGGCGGCATCATCGCCTTCAACCGGCCGCTCGATGCGGCCACCGCTGAAGCCGTAAGCAAACAGTTCGTCGAGGTGGTGCTCGCCCCCGCGTACGATGCGGATGCGCGCAAGGTATTCGAAGCCAAGGCCAATGTGCGCGTGCTCGAAGTCCCGCTGGCTGCGGGCGCCAACCGCTACGACTTCAAGCGCGTCGGCGGCGGATTGCTGGTGCAGTCCCCCGACACGAAGAACGTGGAGGCGACTGAACTGCGCGTGGCCAGCAGGAAACAGCCCACCGAATCGGAGCTGCGCGACCTCCTGTTTGCCTGGCGCGTGGCGAAATTCGTCAAATCCAACGCCATCGTGTTTTGCGGCAGCGGCCATACGCTGGGCGTAGGCGCAGGCCAGATGAGCCGCGTGGACAGCGCACGCATCGCTGCGATCAAGGCGCAAAACGCCGGCCTGTCGCTGGACGGTTCGGTCGTTGCCTCGGACGCTTTCTTCCCCTTCCGCGACGGCGTCGACGTAGTCGCCTCGGCCGGCGCCAAGGCCATCATCCAGCCCGGCGGCAGCATCCGCGACGAGGAAGTCGTCGCCGCGGCCAACCAGCTCGGCCTGGTCATGGTCTACACCGGCCATCGTCACTTCCGGCATTAATACGTGAAGCTCCTCGTTATCGGAGCGGGCGGCCGCGAGCACGCCCTGGCGTGGAAACTGGCGCAGAGCGCGCGCCTGCAGAAAGTCTACGTTGCCCCGGGCAACGCCGGCACCGCGCTGGAACCGGGCGTGGAGAACGTTCCCATCAGCGATATCGCCGAACTGGCCAGATTCGCCGAGGAAAATTCGATCCACCTCACCGTGGTGGGACCCGAGGCGCCGCTCGCCGCCGGCGTGGTCGACCTGTTTCGCGCGAGGGGCCTGAAAATTTTCGGACCGACGCGCGCCGCGGCGCAGCTGGAGAGCTCCAAGGATTTCGCCAAGCGTTTCATGCAGCGGCACCACATTCCCAGCGCTGCTTTCGCCACCTTCAGCAACGCGCGCGAAGCGCATGCCTATCTGGAGCAGCAGGGCGCGCCCATCGTGATCAAGGCCGACGGCCTTGCCGCAGGCAAGGGCGTAGTAGTGGCGATGACTGCGCAAGAGGCGCACGCGGCCGTCGACCTGATGCTGGTGGACAACAAGATGGGTGACGCCGGCGCGCGCGTGGTGATCGAAGAGTACCTTTCGGGCGAGGAAGCGAGCTTCATCGTCATGAGCGACGGCGAGCACGCCCTCGCGCTCGCCACCAGCCAGGACCACAAGCGCCTGCGCGACGGCGATGCCGGCCCCAATACCGGGGGCATGGGCGCCTACTCGCCCGCGCCGGTGGTGACGCCGCGGCTGCACGCGCAGGTAATGCGCGAGGTCATCCTGCCCGCCATTCAAGGCATGGCGAGCGACGGCATACCCTACAGCGGCTTTCTATACGCCGGCCTGATGATAGACGCCGCAGGCAATGCGAAGACGCTGGAGTTCAACTGCCGCATGGGCGATCCGGAGACCCAGCCCATCCTGCTGCGCCTGAAATCGGATTTATTCGAACTGTTCGAACTAGCCTGCGCCGGCACGCTGGCCCGGGCCCAAATCGAATGGGACCGGCGCACCGCGCTGGGCGTGGTGCTCGCGGCCGCCAATTATCCGGACACGCCGAAAAAGGGCGCCGTCATCAGCGGGCTACTCAGGCACACGCAACGCAGCGAGGACTGCATGGTGTTTCACGCTGGCACCGCCCTGGAAGGCGACAAGGTAGTGGTGAACGGCGGCAGGGTGCTGTGCGTCACGGCGCTCGGCGACAGCGTCAAGATGGCGCAGCGTCGCGCGTATCAGGCGGCCGAAGCCATACGTTTCGACGGCATGCAGTTGCGCCGCGACATCGGTTATCGCGCTATACCGGTGAAAAAACGATAAGCGCTGGCATCGCGCCGCTATAAACCGACAGCTTTAGCGCAAGTCCAAGCAACGGACTTGCGCGCTGCGCGCGCCAACCGTGTTTTAGGTACGGATGAAAAATCCATCCGTACCTAAAACACGGTTCTGGTTAACCCCAAACGGGGCGTGGGGGTCTTATACAAGATCGTCGATTGCGCACGGATGTGCTTTTCATCCGTGCGCAATCGACGATCCGCGCGGACGGGTTCTCGTCCGCGCAACTTCGCAAACCTGCTGCAAAGGAAGACGCGATTTGTTTTCCCTGCTGCTAGAATCCGTGTTCCGCTTTCGTCTACCGGTCACTAATGAACCCATCCGCAGTCAAAGACTATCTGCTAGTCCTGCAACAGCGCATCGTCGCGTCGCTGGAGGGCCTCGACGGCAAGCCGTTCGGCGAGGACCGTTGGGACCGCCCCCAGGGCGGAGGCGGCATCAGCCGCGTCATCGAGGAAGGCGGGCTGTTCGAGCGTGGCGGGGTGAATTTCTCGCACGTGCAAGGTACGGGCCTGCCGGCCTCGGCAACTGCTTCACGCCCCGAACTCGCCGGCCGAGCCTGGGAGGCGATGGGGGTGTCGCTGGTGCTGCATCCGCGCAACCCTTATTGCCCCACGGTGCACATGAACGTGCGCTTTTTCGTCGCGACCAGGGAAGGCGCCGCGCCCGCGTGGTGGTTCGGCGGCGGCATGGATTTGACCCCATATTACGGATACGCCGAGGACGCAGAGCATTTCCATCGCAGCTGCAAGCGCGCGCTCGATCCCTACGGCGCAGACCGGCACGCGCAATTCAAGGCCTGGTGCGACCGCTACTTCTTCCTCAAGCACCGCAATGAACCGCGCGGGATCGGCGGCATTTTTTTCGATGACCTCAACCAGCCGGATTTCGACACCTGCTTCGCGCTGACACAGAGCGTGGGCGATCATTTCATCGACGCCTACCAGCCCATCATCCTGCGGCGCAGGGACACCGGCTACGGCGAGCGCGAGCGCGACTTCCAGGCCTATCGACGCGGGCGCTACGTCGAATTCAATCTGGTCTACGACCGAGGCACCTTGTTCGGCCTGCAGTCGGGCGGACGCACCGAGGCGATCCTGATGTCGCTGCCGCCGGTGGTGAAATGGCGCTACGACTGGAAGCCTGAGACTGGCAGCGCCGAGGCTGCTCTGTACAGCGAGTTCCTCACCGCAAAAGACTGGGCCTAGCGCAGTCTCGCGCGCCCGGCTAGTGCAGCCGGTCCCTGATCCGCGCGTAGCCTTTGCGCATTTCTTCCAGCGACAACTGCAGCCCGGCCAGGACATTTCCGCCCGTCTTCACGGCTTCGCTGCCGGCGGCGTCCAGTTTTGGCCCTATTTCCTGCCACTTCCTTTCCAGTTCCTGCCATTCGTCCTTCGCCTCGGCCTTGGCGAGATACATTTTCAGGTTCAGTTCGTCGCGCTGGCGCTGCAGTTCCTGCATTACGCGATCGAGTTCGCTCTTCGTCGTGCTCATGGTAGACGCTCCTACTCGCGCTATGACGGGCTTGGGCGCGCCCGCCTGATTCGATCATGCACGTCGTCGCGGCCCGCCCCTTGACTTTCATCATGAACGCGCCACGCGACACCCGGTGCTGGCGCCGCGCCCGCTGTCGCGCGATTCAGCCCGGCGCGAGGGCGAAAGCGCCCTCGCGCACGGCGTCCAGTGCGATGAGGAAGGCGGCGGCATTCCAGGACTGGCCGCGCATGCCGCCAGGCGCAAGCGTCCTGCCGTGCAGCCACTCGTTGAATGCCCAGCCATCCAGCGCATTGGCGCCCGCGAGCCTGGCCAGCTCGGCATTGGCCCTGTCGCGTGCGCCCGTGTGCGCCAGCGCCGCCACCCAGAATCCTCCGACGAAGGGCCAGATGCCGCCGTTGTGGTACTGCCACTCCAGATTCTGCTGGTGGCGCGACATGTACGCGCGCCACAGCGAACTCCCCGCCGGAATCGGCGCGCACACCACGCGCACCGGCCAAGGGTCCGCCACGCCCGCGCGATCCAGCGCGCGCAGGGTGCGCCGCTCCGCCTCGCGGTCGGCAAGTCCGCACAGCAAAGCGAGCAGGTTGCCGAACACGTCGCCTTCCTCGCCGTAAAATGAAAAATTGACGAAGGAGAGGAACAGGTCGCGATTTTTCGCATTGCGTTTCGCGTAGTGCGCCAACAGCCGGGCGCGCCGGTATTCGGCCAGGTCGGCGCTGAACGGATGGAACAACTGGTTGAAATTGGCGCGCGTTTCTTGCGCATGCCCAAGCGCGTAGCGCTGCTTGACGCAGTACCAGAGGGCATTGGTGTAGAGCACAAAACCCGAACGCGGCATGATGTCGGCCCAGTCGCTCGCCTCGTTCTGCTGCAGCAGGAAAAACCGCTGATGCTCCTGCGCCTCCAGCCACTGAATGGCCTTGGCTATCCCGGGCGCGAGCCGCTGGCGCAGTTCGCCGGCCGGGTCGCGCCGGTCGAGAAAATCGAGCGCGATCAGCCACCACAGCGTGGCGTCGATGCAGCCCAGGTACCAGAAGTCGGCCTCCTGCCCGCGCACATCGACGAATTTCGGGATCTGGCCGTTCGCCGCCTGGTGCCCGGCGAGCGTGAGAAGGCCGGTAGCGGCCTCGCGCGCGAGTTGGGCATCTCCCGAGAGCGCCATGCCGATTGCGCACACCGCGGCGTCGCGGCCGAATATCGCCGCATAGCCGCGCGACTCGGCGCGCGCGCCGGGCGTCGCGGCAAGTATGCCCTGTTCCGAGAGATTGGTCCGCAGCAGCTCGACCGACTTCTGCCGGCAGATGTCAACTATCTCATCGCCTTGAGGCAC
Organism: Burkholderiales bacterium; assembly: GCA_016649475.1. GTDB lineage: Bacteria > Pseudomonadota > Gammaproteobacteria > Burkholderiales > SG8-39 > 2-12-FULL-64-23. Next base: position 20,120 of record JAENXP010000001.1, read on the forward strand.
TGGCAGGACCCGCATGCGGCGGCTCAGCCGGATTTTGCCGCACTGTCCGGGCCCTGCACCCTGAACGGCGGTGCGCTGCCGTCCTTGGCCACGCCTGCATAAATCGTGAGGTGCGGGAACGGGATCTCGATGCCGCGCGCGTCGAACGCCTTCTTCAGGCGCCGCAGGAATTCGCGCCGCACGTTCCACTGCTCCAGCGGCTGCACCTTGAAGCGGCAACGCAAAATGACAGCCGAGTCGCCCCATTTGTCGACGCCGGCGACCTCCAGATCATCCAGAATTTTCGGACCGAAGACCGGGTCGGCGCGCATCTGCGCACCGGTCTCGCGCATCACGCCGACTGCCTGGTCCGTATCCTCGCGGTAGGCGACGCCCACGTCGACCACCGACTGCGCAAAACCGCGGCTCATGTTGGTGACCGTGGTGATCAGCCCGTTCGAAACGATATGCACATTGCCGTCATAATCGCGCAGGCGCACGTAGCGCAGCGTAACCTCCTCGACCAGGCCGGCCTTGTCCGCAATCCCGACCACATCGCCCTGGCGCATCTGGTTTTCCAGCAGGATGAAGAAGCCGGCAAAGTAGTCCTTCACCAGGCTTTGCGCGCCGAAACCCACGGCCAGCCCGATCACGCCGGCTGCGCCGAGTATGGGGGCCACAGCGATGCCCAGTTCGCTCAGAATCAGTGTTGTGGCGACCACCAGGACGACCACCGAGGCGATATAGCGGAACACGCGTCCGAGCGTCTCCGCGCGTTTTATCTGCTCGCGGTCTTCCATCCTGCTGGTGATGCGCTCGCGGAAGGTACGTATCAGGTGCTGCGTCACACCGAGCACTATCCACGCGGCCGCCAGGATCAGCACGATGCGCAACGCTATTGAAAGCTCATGGTTCCACTTGGCCAAGTTCAGCAGGCCGAGGCTATTTAGAAACTGTTCCATCGATTTCTCCTTGTTGATCGGAATGCGGCGCCGCAGCCGGCGCCTCGTAAGCGAGCAATGCTCCCGGGAAGGCAGTCATTGCGCGCGCGAGCGGGAGGCGGCCGGCGGCGGCCGTCTCAATGGATTCGCCGGTCAGGACATTTATCATGCGCGTACCTTCAGGCAGGAACGCCAGGTCCAGCACCGTGTCGCCCCAGGCTGGTTCTCCCACGGGAAGCCTGCCCTGCTCCAGACCCATAGACGCGAACAGTCTTCCGGCGACGGCCACGATGCCGCGGTCGCCCACGCGGCGTGCGTAGGCCACGACGTTGCGGGAACGCCCGCCGGAAACCGCGACCGGATGATAGTCGCCTTTGAGAAACAGTTCGGCGTGTTCGCGGCGGAACTGCAGCGCGCGCCAAATCAGCCAGAACTTGGCGCGGCCGTCGGAAGGATGGTCGAAAAAGCTGCGCACGCTGGCTGCCATTTCCCCGGTTGGCGATGCGGCGGCGCGCTGCACTTCCTCGAGCAGCGCCCGGCGGCGCCCATAGTCCACCGGCCGGCGGTTGTCCGGATCGACCAGACTCAGATCGATGAGCTCGCACCCCTGGTAGAAATCCGGAGCGCCGGGCGAAGTCAGTTTGACCAGCGCCATCGACAGGCTGTTGAGCATGCCGAACCAGGTGATGGGCCCGGCCTGAATGCGTAAGTCATCCAGAAAAAGATTGGCATCCAGCCGCCCGAGCAGCGCGCGCACGAATCCGGCCAGCGCCTCCTCGTACTCCGCGTTCACGTTGACCCAGCTCGTATGCCGTTTGGCTTCGCGCGCGGCCTTGAGCATGTAGGACTCGATGCGGTCCCGATAAACGTCGAGCGCGGCGGCGTCCATCGGCTCATCCGGAAACGTGCCGAGCAGCGTCTGGTACAGCAGATACTCGTCGTTGCGCGAAGGCGCGGCAACCCCGTCGACAGTGCGCCGCTGGCTTGCGTTCATACGGCTCCAGCGGCGCAGCGCCAGGCGCCAGGCCGCGGGCATTTCCGAGATCACGTCGATGCGGCAGCGCACGTCCTCGGCGCGCTTGTTGTCGTGAGTCGAAGTCGCGAGCATGGTATGCGGCCAACGCGCGGCACGGTCGGCGCTCGCGCCGTGGAAAGCCGAGACGGTCATGCCGAACATGTCAGGGTCGCCGCCCACCTCGTTCAGCGAGGCCAGCCGGTTGAAGTTGTAGAACGAGGTGTCTTCCACTCCCTTGGCCGAAACCGGCGACGTAAACTGCTGAAACTTCATCGCGAACGCGCGGTAGCGCTCCTTGAGCGCGGCCGGCGCTTCCTCCGGCGCGCTTGCGAGCAGAGCGAGGCGGAGGAATTCAAAGACAGTCGCATCTGCCGCCCGCACCCTCTTGCGCGCATGGGCGACGGCCCAGTCTATGTAGCGCCGGTCCTGCGCGGTGAGGCCTTCGGCGACGTAAGTGCGGTAGACGGGGAAGCAGGATGCGACCTCGGCAATCGCCCGGCGCAACGTGTTGAAGGTGTAATCGCGCGTGCGCCGGTCAGCGCGCGCGATGCGCAGCAGCTCGGTCGCGAGCACTGTCAGCTCGGAGGCGAGCGCAGAGCGCGTGATGTCGCGCTTGCCGCGGTAGGCGGCTTCCTCGAAATCGAGGCTCTCCCCGGTGAACGCGCGCCAGACGCGGCCGAGCTTTGAGCGTGCCAGCCTGTCGACGAACAGGGCGTTGACCACCGTCGTAAACCGATACCCGGTGGTGCCGTGCACCGCCCAGGTCGTGGGTACGTGTTCGTGCGACGCGGCTATCTTCTCCAGCACCACA
>JAENXP010000718.1 GCA_016649475.1 Burkholderiales bacterium
GCCAGAAATACTCGACCGGGCCGAAGGCGAGCGCGAAGCGTGCCAGCGGCGGGGCGAACATCAGCAGAAACATCGCGCCGACCAGGCCGCCAATCACCGAAGCTATGCATGCGAGCGTGATTGCAAGGTCGCCATCGCCACGCTTGGCCATCGGGTAGCCGTCGAAAGTAGTGGCTATGGCGGAGGGGGTCCCGGGCGTATTCAGCAGAATCGCCGAATAGGCGCCGCCGTAGATGGCACCGGTGTAGATGGCACCCAGGGCGATCAGCGCCGACTCCGGCCGCATGCCGAAGGTGAATGGAATCAGGACCGCGATTGCCATCGTGGCCGTGAGCCCGGGCAGCGCGCCGATCACCGTGCCGGCGACGACGCCGGCGACGGCAAGCAGAATGTTGAACGGTGTCAGCGCTGCGAGCAGGAACTCGATGCCAGGCATCATGGAAGCCCTAGTTTGGTGGCGCGCACGAGCTCAGCACAGGATCGCGTGCGCCGGAGGGCGCCGCGGTGCCGCGCGTGGCGGTACCGCGGCGAGCCGCAGCACCTACTTCTTCATGATGCCCATGTCGCGGGCGATGGCTTCGTATTCTTTTTGCCGCTCGGCCATGAACGCAGGCATGTCCGCCAGGCCCACGTCTATCATCGCGAAGCCCTTCTCCTCCATCGATTTGATGAAGGCCGGCTCCTTGTTGATCTTGCCGATCAGATCGGAGATGGTTTGCTGCAAGGCTTTGGGCGTCGTGTTGGGCACGGCGATGCCGCGGTAGGCGCCGCTCACGAGATTGAAGCCTTTTTCCTTGAACGTCGGGCAGTCGGGCAGGGCGGAATGGCGTTTTTCCAGCGCGATCGCGAGGCAGCGCACCTGCGCGCCGAGCTGTGTGCCGACCGTGGAGTAGCTGAATGCGCCGGCAACGTGTTTGCCCAGAAGCGCGGTGTTCGATGCACCGGTACCTTTTGCAGGAATGTAGGTCGTCTTGATCCCGGCCAGCTTGTCGAAGCGCTGCTGCGCCAGATGGTTGGCCGAATTGGTGCCCGAGCCGCTGAAGGTCACCGTTCCGGGTGCTTTTTTCGCGGCGGCGATAAGGTCCTGTAGCGACTTGAACGGACTGTCGGCAGTGACGATGATGGCATCCGGCGTGTAGTGGAACCAGTAGACGTTGGCCAAATCCGCCGTCTTGTAGCCCACGTCCTTTTGCAGCGGCTGCAGGACGATGTGCGGCAAATTGGTGCCGATGATGGTGTACCCGTCGCCGGGGGCCGAGTTGATCTGGGACCAGGCGGCGGCACCGCCGGCGCCAGCTTTGTATTGAATCGCCACGGCCTGGCCGGTGAGCTTCTTGAAGTACGGCTCCTGCAGGCGCGCGGAAATGTCCGACTCGCCGCCGGGACCGAACGCGATGATGTAGCTGATCGTTTTCTCCGGATAGGCAGCGAACGCGACGCCTGCCGCGATCGCGGTCGCGCCTATCAGGCCGGCTGCGATGGACTTGTAGAATCGTTTCATGGGGAGTGCTCCTGGTTGTGGAAATTGCGGAAATCGGGGATGGCGCATACGCCTGCGGGCGGCGCGAACACGGGTAGTCAATGTCCGGGCACAGCGGTATTTTACAGCAGAATTTTCGCCGGGATTGACCTTGATCAAACATAGACCACATGCGCGCCGCATGCAGGAATCTGTTTGGGCGCAATCGATACCCATCTGCTATTCAGGAGTCTTGTATCATTCCCCCGCATATGCATGAACAGACTGCGCGACCACCGAACCGGTTCGATCTGCCCGAGTGGGCCGGGGCTTTCGGCGACCTGGGAACGCTGATTCCCTTCGTGGCAGCATACGTTTCGATCCTGAAAATGGATGCCAACGGCCTGCTCGTGGCCTTCGGCGTGGCGCTGATTGCGGCCGGGTTGATATACCGCACGCCGTTCCCGGTGCAGCCGATGAAAGCCATCGGCGCGGCCGCCCCGAGCCGGGGCTGTCTCTTAAACA
>JAENXP010000155.1 GCA_016649475.1 Burkholderiales bacterium
CCTAGCGTTCCGGCGTGACACGGACTGGCAAGGTGGGACCATCAGCTTCGACTGAGCGCCTGCGAGCGCAGGTTCAGCATGAAAACAGGACTAGAATGCCGGCATGAGAAAACTCGCTTCCACCATCGTGACCCCGTTTCCGCTATCCGGCTTATTCCGTGCGCGCGCCGCTCGCCTGCTCGCCGCCGCCGTTCTGGCGCTGACACCGCACTTCGCCGCCGCATTCGACTTGCAAGGCCACCGTGGAGCACGGGGGCTCGCACCTGAAAACACCCTGCCCGCGTTCGCTGCCGCACTGTCGCTGGGCGTGAGTACGCTGGAACTGGACACGGCGATCACCAAGGACGGCGTGGTGGTGGTGAGCCACGACGCGCGCCTGAATCCGGAAATCACCCGCGGCGCCGACGGCCGCTGGATCAATTTCTCCTCGCGCGCGGTACACGAGATGACGCTGGATGATCTGCGGCACTACGACGTGGGCCGCATCCGGCCCGGCAGCAAATACAGCTACCGTTTCCCCGACCAGAATCGCATGGACGGGGTATATATGCCCACCCTGTCCCAGGTATTCCAGCTCGCGCGCCGCGCCGCCAACGGTTTAGTGCGCTTCAACATCGAAATCAAAACCTCGCCGCTAAAGCCCGCAGACACGCTCGCGCCCGAGGATTTTGCCAAAACGCTGCTGGCGTTGATAGAGCGCGAAGGCATGAGTTCGCGCGTGATCATTCAATCTTTCGACTGGCGCGCGTTGAAGGCGGTGCAGGCGCTGGCGCCGAAAATTCCGACCAGCTACCTGAGCGCGCAACAGCGCTTTCTGGACAACATCTCCCGTGGCCCCACCGGGGGCTCGGAGTGGACCGCCGGCGTTCAATTCAGCGAACAGGAGTCGATCCCGAAAATGGTGAAAGCTGCCGGCGGCGCGGTCTGGTCGCCCTACCACCCCGAGTTGAGCACGGACCTGGTCAAAGAGGCGCATGCGCTCGGCCTGCAGGTGATCCCGTGGACGGTGAACAGGCGCGAGGACATGGCCCGCCTCATCGACTGGGGCGTGGACGGCCTGATCACCGACCGTCCCGACTACCTGCGCGAGGTGATGGCCGAAAAGAAACTGCCGCTGCCGCAAGCGACCCCGGTCGCGCCCTGATTCCGCGCCGCCTAGCGCGCGCAATCCGCTTCTATTTGCGCCCGCCGCGTTCGAGCGCGCGATAGATCTCGGTGTGGTCCGCCGCGCCGCTGAGTTTCGCCTCCGCATCCGCCCAGGATTTGAGCAGCACTTCGCCCAGCAGGGTTTCCGCCCCCAGGCTGTGCGCCAGGTCGGTGGCGATGTTGATGTCTTTTTTCATCAGCCCCAGGGTGAAGCCGGAATTGAACTGTCCCGAAACGATGAACTGCATCAGCTTGTTCTCGGTGCTGTTGTTCTTGCCGCTCGAGGCATTGAGCACCGCGACGATCTTGTCCGGGGCTATGCCGAAATCGGCGCCCACCTTCAGCGCCTCGCAGGCCGCGAGCAGCCCCGCCGCCGAGACATAGTTGTTGAGCGCCTTCATCGCGTGCCCGGATCCCAGCACCCCGGTTTCGATGACCGACTTGCCCATGGTCAGCAGCAGCGGCTTTACCCGCGCAATGACCTGCGCGTCGCCGCCCGCGATGATCGCCAGCGATCCATCGACGGCGCGCTTGACCCCGCCCGAAACCGGCGCGTCGATCAGCTCCACGCCCGCGGCCTTGAGCCGCGCCCCGAGCTCGCGCGTGACCGACGGTTCGGACGAACTCATGTCGATCACCACCGCGCCCTTCTTGAGGTGCGCGGCCAGACCGTCCTTGTCGCCGTAGAGAACCTTCTTGACTACTTTGCTGTCCGGCAGCATCAGGATCACGACTTCGCACTCACGCCCGATGTCGGCCAGGCTCTTCGCCACGCTCACCCCGCTGACTGCCGAAATCGCATTCAGCGCGGACTCCGCTGCGTCGTAGGCGTGCAGCGGATAGCCCTGCGCGGCGATGCGCGCCGCCATCGGCACCCCCATCTTGCCGATGCCGACGAAACCGACCGCGTATTTACCTTCGCCTGTGCTCATTTCTTGCTATCGACCTCGGCGAACACTTCTTTGGCAACGCGCATCGCATCGAGCGCAGCGGGGACGCCGCAGTAGACCGCGGCCTGCAGGAACACTTCGCGGATTTCGGTGCGGGTGATGCCGTTGTTCAGCGCACCGAGCACGTGCAGCTTGATTTCGTGCGGGCGGTTGAGCGCGGTCAGCCAGGCGAGGTTGAGGAAACTGCGCGTCTTGCGATCGAGTTCCGGCCGGGTCCAGACCGCGCCCCAGCAGTATTCGGTCACCAGGTCCTGCATCGGCTTGCTGAACTCGTCGGGCGCTTTCACCGACTTGTCGACGTATTCGGCTCCGAGCACTGCCCTTCTGACTGCCAGGCCTTCGTCATAGCGTTTCTGGTCCATGTTTCTCTCCTTTGATGATCAATCGACAAACAAGATTTCGAAATCGGCGCCGCTACTGGTGCGCCGCGTCCGGACCCAGCGCTGCGGCGCGAAAACGGTTCTTCAACAAACAACCGTCCCGCGGCGGCAGCACCAGCGGCAACTTCTCCGGATCCACCTTGATCTGCGCGAACAGGGCGCCTTCGCCTGCGTAGATGCGTTTCTTCAAGCGCGACACCTCGGACTGGGTGCGCACCACCAGGGTCTGCGCGATGCCGGCGGCCTTGGCCATCCCGGCGAGGTCGACGCCATGCGCGGTATGTGTCTCCTGCATGCCGGTCTCGCCGTAGCGCTCGTTGTCGAGCACCACGATGTACAGATTGCGCGGCGCCTGCACGGCAATGGTAGCCAGCGCACCGAGGCCCATCAGCATCTCGCCGTCCCCGGTGACCACCAGCACCTTTCTATTCGGTTGCGCCAGCGCGAGTCCGAGACCGATCATCGCCGCCCCGCCCATCGCCCCCCACAAGGGGAAGTTCAGATGGTGGTCGCCCGCATTGGTGATGTCCCAGGCGGGCGCGCCCAGGCCGCCGATCACGAGGGCGTCGCCACGCGGGGCGAGCAGTTCTTTTACGACTTCACGACGGCGCAATAATCCGCTCATAGTGGCACGCTCTGGGTGAGTTTTCTGAAATCCTTGGCGCCGGATACCCGCTGCCCGATCAGCAGCGCGACCGGACGATAGGTGTTGAATGCAAGGCGCAGCGTGCTGGACACCATTTCCGGCACGTCCGCGGCGCTATCGGCACGCTTGACGATCACCCCCATCGCTTCCAGCACGGCCTGCGTCGCATTGCCCATGGGGATCTGCGCCGGGTTGAATTCGCCATGGTCGCCGCGCATGGTGATCAGCATCAGCAGTGGAAACTGGCAGGCGATCGGCAGGGTGAGCATGTTGATGCAATTGCCCACGCCGCTGCTTTGCATCAGCAGCACACCCTTCTCGCCCCCGAGCCAGGCGCCGGCGAGCAGCGCCACGCCCTCTTCCTCCGTGGTCAGCCTGACCACGCGCATGGATTTGTCTTTCTCGCACAGCTTGATCAGGCGCGCATGCCCGGCATCCGGCACGACCGCGACCTGGCGCACGCCGGCGTCCTTCAGCAACGCATGGACCTCGTCGGGCCAGGCGGATTCGGCAATTTTCTTCATTTGGATTCCGTGAATAGGCGGGAGCGAACGGACTCGATAATACAATAATACGGCGGACCCCGGCGCAGGACCGGCGAGTTGCGGATAGCTGCGTCGCCGTTTCCCAGTGGGGTAAAATCGCGCATGCCTACCGCCACGCGCCGCCACCACCATGAATAAGTCCGCCGACGCGGCTGCAGCCCACGTCACCAACTTCGTCCGCAACGCCATCGACGCGGACCTCGCCAGCGGCAAGTATGCCTCGCGCACCTGGGGCGGCGCGCCCGGCCTGGCGGCGACGCACGCGGGCGCGCCCGGCGATCCGGCGAAAATCCGCACCCGCTTTCCGCCCGAGCCCAATGGCTACCTGCACTTCGGCCACGCCAAGTCGATCTGCCTCAACTTCGGCCTGGCGCGCGACTACGGCGGCGTCTGCCACATGCGCTTCGACGACACCAACCCGGAAAAGGAAGAACAGGAGTACGTCGATTCCATACTCGATGCGGTGCGCTGGCTGGGCTTTGGCTGGAGCGCCAATGGCACTGAGCACCTGTACCACGCGAGCGACTATTTCGACGCCATGTACCAGGCGGCCGAATACCTGGTCACTGCGGGCCATGCGTACGTGGACGAGCAAAGCGCCGAGGAAGTGCGCGCGGCGCGCGGCACGCTGACCGAGCACGGCCAGAACAGCCCGTGGCGCGACCGCCCGGCCGCAGATTCGCTCGCTCGCCTGCGCGAAATGCGCGACGGCCGGCACGCCGACGGCAGCATGGTGCTGCGCGCCAAAATAGACATGAGCTCGCCCAACATCAACCTGCGCGATCCGGCGATTTACCGCATCAAGAAAGCTACGCATCACCGCACCGGCGACAAGTGGTGCATCTATCCGATGTATACCTACGCGCACCCGATCGAGGACGCGCTGGAGCAAATCACGCATTCGATCTGCACCCTGGAGTTCGAGGACCAGCGCCCCTTCTACGACTGGCTGCTCGCGCGCCTGGCTGAAGGCGGGCTGTTGGCACGCCCCCTGCCGCAGCAGATCGAGTTCGCCCGGCTCAACCTCAGCTACGTGGTGCTGTCCAAACGCAAGCTGATCCAGCTGGTCGAGGAAAAACACGTAGACGGCTGGGACGATCCGCGGCTGCCGACGCTGGTGGCGGCGCGCCGGCGCGGTTATACGCCGGAGGGCTTCCGCCTGTTCGCCGAGCGCATCGGCGTATCCAAGTCCGACTCCTGGATCGACTACAGCGTGCTCGAGGAATGCATGCGCGAGCACCTGAACCAGGTCGCGCCGCGGCGCACCGCCGTGCTCGAACCGCTGAAACTGATCATCGACAACTATGCCGAGGGCGCGGAGGACGAATGCCTTGCGCCCAACCATCCGCAGCAGCCGGAACTCGGCAAACGCGCGCTGCCGTTCTCGCGCGAGCTGTGGATCGAGCGCGAGGACTTCATGGAGAGCCCGGCCAAGGGCTATTTCCGCCTGTTCCCCCCCGGCGCAACGCCCGCCGGGGAACCGCGCCCGGGAAACAGGGTGCGCCTGCGCTACGCCTTCGTGATCGAATGCACCGGCTGCGACAAGGACGCCTCTGGCAAGGTCGTCGCAGTGCACTGCAATTATTTTGCCGACAGCAAGTCGGGCACGCCGGGCGCCGACGGCTACAAGGTCAAAGGCAATATCCACTGGGTCTCGGCCAGGCACTCCTACCGGTGCGAAGTGCGCTTGTACGACCGCCTGTTTCGCGTGCCGCACCCGGGCGCGGGTGAGCGCGATTTCCTGCTCGACCTCAATCCCGAGGCGAAGAAAGTAATCAGCGCCGAGCTCGAGCCCGCACTGCAACACGTACGTCCGGAAGACAGTTTCCAGTTCGAACGGCATGGCTATTTCATCGCCGACCGCGTGGACTCGCGCCCAGGCGCACCGGTATTCAACCGCGCGGTGACACTCAAGGACGCCTGGCAAAAGTAATTATTTGGCCGGTTTAGGAGGAATAAATGAAAGCTGTCGGACTCTACCGTTATCTCCCCATCGACGATCCGGAATCCTTCCTCGACCTGGAGTTGGACACGCCCAGCGCAAGCGGGCGCGATCTGCTGGTCGAAGTGAAGGCCATCTCGGTGAATCCGGTAGACACCAAGCGGCGCGCGCCCAAGGACCTGGTCGAAAAGACCCCCAGGGTGCTCGGCTGGGATGTCGCCGGCGTGGTCAAATCGGTGGGGGCGGAGGTTTCGCTGTTCAGGCCCGGTGATGCGGTGTATTACGCCGGCAGCATCGTGCGCCCCGGGGGAAACAGCGAATTCCACCTGGTGGATGAGCGCATCGTCGGCAGGAAACCCGCGAATCTGGGTTTCGCCGAGGCGGCAGCCTTGCCGCTCACCACGATCACTGCCTGGGAAGGCATGTTCGACCGCATGGGCATTTCCAATTCGGGCGCGCACGCCGGCAAGTCGCTGCTGATTATCTCCGGCGGCGGCGGCGTAGGCTCGATCGCGATACAGCTGGCGAAAAAGCTCGCCGGCCTCACCGTCGTCGCCACTGCCTCGCGGCCCGAATCGGCTGCCTGGGTGCGCGCCCTCGGTGCGGACCAGGTCATAGACCACAACAAGG
>JAENXP010000477.1 GCA_016649475.1 Burkholderiales bacterium
ATCTGGATTACCCACGACCTGTCGGTGATCGCCGGACTGGCGGACGAAATCTGCGTCATGTATGCCGGGCGCATTGTCGAACAGGGCAGCGTCAATCAGGTGCTCGATGCGCCGCTGCATCCCTACACCCACGGCCTGATCGCATCGGTGCCCAGCGCCAACCGCCGGGGCGAGCCGCTGCGGCAGATCCCGGGCATGACCCCCTCGCTGCTCGATCTCGCCCCCGGTTGCGCCTTCCGTGAACGCTGTACGCGTGCGGACGACGCCTGCGCGCAAAATCCGGCATTGTCCGCTACCGCGGCCGGCAGGCAGGTGCGCTGCTTCCATCCGTTGACCCAAAGCGCGATCGCATGAGCCCGACAGGCCGTCCCAGGCACGGATCCTTGGCGCGCAGCTACCAGGACGCCAAGTGAGCGCGCTGCTGGAACTGCGCGGCGTGTCCAAGCGCTTCGTCAAGACTCTGGACACCGCTGCAAGGCTCGCCGGGCTGCTAGGCGCCAACGCGCGGGAGGAATGCGTGCAGGCGGTGGATGCGGTCGATCTGAGCGTGCAGGCTGGCGAAGTGGTGGGGCTGGTGGGTGAATCCGGCTGCGGCAAGTCCACGCTCGGACGCCTCGCGGCCGGTTTGCTCGAGCCTTCTGCCGGCGCGCGCCTGTGGCGCGGTGCCGAGATCGCGCAACTGCCTGCTGCGACGCAGCGCGACATCCAGCTCAAGATTCAAATGATTTTCCAGGACCCCTATGCCTCGCTCAATCCGCGCATGCGCGTGGCCGATATCGTCGGCGAGGCGCCGCTGGTGCACGGGCTGATCGGGCGCAGCGAGCAGCAGGACTACGTGGCGCAAATGCTGTTGCGCGTCGGCCTCGATGGCTCGCTTCTGCAGCGCTTTCCGCACCAGTTCTCCGGCGGCCAGCGCGCGCGCATCGGCATTGCGCGGGCGCTGGCGGTCAAGCCGGAGTTCCTGGTGTGCGACGAGGCCGTCGCGGCGCTGGACGTTTCGATCCAGGCGCAGGTGTTGAACCTGTTCATCAAGCTGCGCGAGGAGTTCGGGCTCACCTATCTTTTCATCAGTCACGACATGGCCGTGGTGCAACACCTCGCGGACCGCGTGCTGATCATGTACCTCGGCCGGGTGATCGAAAACGCGCCCACAGAGGAGATCTACGCCAGGGGCAATCACCCGTATACGCGGGCGCTGCTTGCAGAAGTTCCGCGTCTGCAATCGCGCAGGAAGAAATTCGTTTCGATCAAGGGCGAAATTCCCTCGCCGCTGGATCCGCCGCCAGGCTGCCATTTCCACCCGCGCTGCCCCGAGGTCATGGCCCGGTGTAGAATCGAACAACCCCGTTTGCGCGAGATCGCGCCGATGCATTTCTCGGCCTGTCATCTGAACGACAGTGTTTCGTAATAAACCAGGAAACGATATGAATCAAACCGCGATGCCGCCCGCCATCAAGCCCGAAACCTTCGCCCTGATCGAGCGCCTGATCGGCTTCGACACGACCAGCCGCGGCTCCAATCTGGGTCTGATCGAGTGGGCTCGGGATTATCTGAAGGATATCGGCCTGGAGTCCCGCCTGACTTACGACGCGGCCGGCAACAAGGCGAACCTGTTTGCCACAGTGGAAAAGGGAAACAAGCCCGGCATCGTGCTCTCGGGCCACACCGATGTGGTGCCGGTGGACGGCCAGAAATGGTCCAGCGATCCGTTCAAGGCGACCTTGCGCGGCGACAGGATCTACGGCCGCGGCGCCTGCGACATGAAAAGCTATCTGGCGGTGATACTGGGCATGGCGCCGCGCTTCGCCGCGGCGAATCTCAAGGCGCCTGTCCATTTTGCCCTGTCCTACGACGAGGAAGTCGGCTGCGTCGGCGCGCGCGGCCTGCTCGCGGATCTGGCGCGCAACAACATCCGTCCCGCGGGCGCCGTCATCGGCGAACCGACCAGCATGCAGCCGGTGATCGCGCACAAGGGCAAGCGCTCGTATCAGTGCTGCGTGAGCGGCAAGGAAGCGCATTCGGCGCTCACCCCGCAGGGGGTCAATGCCATCGAATACGCCGCCAGGATCATCAGCTACATCCGCCATATGGCCGAGCGCATGCAGGCGTGCGAGCCGCGCGACTACGGTTTCGATGTGCCGTTCACCACATTGCAGACCGGCGTGATCTCCGGCGGCACTGCCGGCAACATCGTGCCGCGCGAGTGTGTTTTTCAATTCGAGTTCCGCTACCTGCCTGGCGCCGATCCGGACGCGCTGGAGCGCGAGATCAAGGATTATGCCGAACGCGTGATCCTGCCGGAGATGCACAGGACGGATCCCGGCACCGGCATCAGCTTCGAGACCAGGGCAGAGATCCCCGGACTCAATACGACCGAGGAGGAAGAGCTCACCCGCCTCGCGCAAGCACTGTCGCGCAACAAGTCTGCGTCAAAGGTGGCCTATGCAACGGAGGGCGGATTGTTCCAGCAGGCGGGCATCCCCGCGATCATCTGCGGCCCTGGCTCGATCGCGCAGGCACACAAGCCCGACGAATACGTAACGCTGGAGCAGGTGGCGCTGTGCGAATCCTTCATGGAGCGGCTGCTCGAGCAGATGTGCGCCGGTTAGTTCGGGCCGCTGACGGTCTCAAACAAAAACGGGACGCCGCGGCGTCCCGTTTTAAATTGATGCGGCAGCAGCTTATTCGGCAGCGGCCTCGGCAGCAATCTCCGGCTCCGGCGCGGCCGTTCCCGGCACCCGCCGCTTGACCAGCTTTTCGCGGATCCGCGCCGACTTGCCCGAACGTTCGCGCAGATAATAGAGTTTGGCGCGGCGAACGTCACCTTTGCGCTTGACCTCTACCGACGCGATCAGCGGCGAATAGGTCTGGAAAGTCCGCTCCACGCCTTCGCCCGCGGAAATCTTGCGCACGATGAACGAGGAATTGAGGCCGCGGTTGCGCTTGGCGATGACCACGCCTTCGTACGCCTGCAGGCGCTTGCGTTCACCCTCGACCACGTTGACGCTCACGATCACCGTATCGCCGGGCGAAAACACTGGAACGGTTTTGCCCAGCCGCTTGATTTCTTCGTGTTCCAGCTTGTCTATCAGATTCATGACACTGCTCCTTGGAGTCTGCAATGACTACTTACTTTCTTCCTGCTTGAATTCCTCAAGCAGCTTTC
>JAENXP010000047.1 GCA_016649475.1 Burkholderiales bacterium
AATCGGCCGCCGCGTGCCCAACTTCATGGAGCGCGCGGGCTACTACTACAAGAACTGGGATACGCTCGAAGCCAAGTGGAAAATAAAGATGGAAGCCACAATCCGCGAGCTCGAGGCTCTGCAGATTCCGCGTCTCGCCGAGATGGAAGACATAGCGGTGGTGACCGACGCCATCGGCGAATCGAAAGGTTATCACCTGCTGAAGAACTACGACGACCTGATCAATCTTGGCATCAAGTGCTGGCAATACCACTTCGAGTTTCTCAATCTGGGTTACGCGGCCTACGTCTTCTTCCTCGACTTCGCGCAGAAGCTGTTCCCGAGCATTCCGCCGCAGCGCGTGACGCAGATGATATCCGGCATCGACGTAATCATGTATCAGCCCGACGAGGAACTGAAGAAGCTCGCCCGCAGGGCGGTTGAGCTGGGCGTGGACTCGGTGATCACCTTCAGCCCGGAATGGACAGTGGTCGAAGCGGCGCTGAAAAAACTGCCCAAGGGCGTGGAGTGGCTGACCTCGCTCTCCCTGGCACGCGAGCCCTGGTTCAACATTTCCACCGGCACCGGCTGGTTCCACCACGACCGTTCCTGGAACGACCAGATGAACGTGCCGCTGTCCGGCATCGCCACCTACATCGGGAAGGTGAAGCAGGGTATCTCCCTCGACCGGCCGACCGAAAAAGTGCGCGCGGAGCGCGATCGCATCACCGCCGAATATCGCGACCTGATCGAGAAGGAAGAGGATCGCAAGCAGTTCGACGAGCTGCTCGGCTGCGCCAAGACGGTGTTCCCTTACGTGGAAAATCACCTGTTCTACGTCGAGCACTGGTTCCACTCGGTGTTCTGGAACAAGATGCGCGAGGTCGGCGTGATCATGAAGGAGCATGGCGTGATCGAGGAGGTCGAGGACATCTGGCTGCTGCGCCGCGACGAGATCAAGTCGGCGCTATGGGACATCGTCACGGCCTGGGCGACCGGCGTCACGCCGCGCGGCACCATGACCTGGCCGAAGGAAATCCTCTGGCGCAAGGGCGTGATGCAGAAGTTCAAGGAATGGAGCCCGCCGCCCGCCATCGGCACTGCGCCCGAAGTGATCCAGGAGCCGTTCACCATCGTGCTCTGGGGGGTGACCAACAAATCGCTGGCGGATTGGGCGTCGGTGCAGGAGGTCAAGGATCCGAACAGCATCACCGAGTTGAAGGGCTTCGCCGGCAGCCCCGGTATCGCCGAAGGCAAGGCGCGCGTATGCAGGACGGTGAGCGAGGTCGGCCAGTTGCAGGAGGGCGAGATCCTGGTGGCGCCGACGACTTCGCCGTCCTGGGCGCCGGCTTTTGCCAAGATCGGGGCCTGTGTTACCGATGTCGGTGGGGTCATGAGCCGCGCCGCCATCGTATGCCGCGAGTACGGCATGCCGGCGGTGGTCGGCACCGGGCATGCGACCAAGATCATCAAGACCGGTATGATGATCCGTGTTGACGGTTCGACCGGCGCCATTACCATCACGCGCTGATCGGCGCAGATGGCCAGTGCCGCGAACGTGATGGAGCAGGCACCGGTGGACACCATGAGGGTGGGTCCGCCGGCGGTCTGCTGGTTCGAGGAGTGCCGCAGGGATTCCGTGCCCCTGGTCGGGGGCAAGTGCTCCTCTCTGGGCGAATTGATCAACGCCGGGGTGCGCGTGCCTCCGGGCTTCGCGCTCACCACCGAGGGCTACCGGCGCTTCATGGCCGAAGACGGCATAGACCGGGAGGTCGGTTCGCTGCTGGCCGGAGCCGATCAGCAGGACATCGATGGCGTTGAGAAAATCAGCGTACAAATCCGCGCGCTGATCGAGGCGCGGCCGTTCTCCGTCGAAATCGAAGACCTGGTGGCCGAGTGCTACCGCAAACTTGCGCTGCGCTGCTGTATGCCGGCGGTCCCGGTGGCCGTGCGTTCCAGCGCGACCGCCGAGGATCTGCCCGGGGCGAGCTTCGCCGGCCAGCAGGACACCTATTTGTGGATACGCGGCGTCGACGAGGTGCTGCATCACATGCGCCGCTGCATTTCCAGCCTGTACACCGGACGGGCGATCGCCTACCGTGCCAACAAGGGTTACGCCGGCGACAAAATGGCGATGAGCGTCGGCGTGCAGAAGATGGCCAATTCCGTCACCGCCGGGGTGATGTTCACCATCCATCCGGCCAACGGCGATCGATCGGTCATCGTCATCGATTCCAACTTCGGTTTCGGCGAATCGGTGGTTTCGGGCGAGGTGACGCCGGACCATTTCGTCGTGAACAAGGTCACGCTGGACATCATCGACCGCACCATTTCGCAAAAGCAGATCTGCTACACGGTCGATCCGAAGACGCAAACATCGCAGGCGTTCGAAGTGCCGTTCGAGCGGCAGAAGGTGCAGTCGCTGATCGACGACGAGATCACCGAACTGGCATGGATGGGCAAGCAGATCGAAAAACACTACGGCCGCCCGATGGACATCGAGTGGGCCGTGGACAAGGATCTTCCCGCGGGCGGCAATATTTTCATCCTGCAGGCACGGCCGGAGACGGTCTGGAGCGAAAAGAGCCGCAGCGCCGGCACCGGCTCGGGCGGCTCGGCCATGGATTACATCCTGTCCAGCCTGCTCACCGGCAAGAAAGTTTCGTAGCCAGCGATTTCAACCACCACTCGTATTGAACGGAGACTACATGAACGCACGTACCGAAGTCAGACCCATCGACGATCTGCGCAGCTACATTGCTGCGCTGGAAGCAAACGGCCAGCTGCACCGCATCAAGTCCGAAGTGGACTGGAAGTTCGAGCTGAGCCATGTCGCCAACGTGAATGAGGAACAGCGCGGCCCGGCGCTGATGTTCGAGAATGTCAAGGATTACGACATCCCGGTGTTTACCAGCGCGTTCACGACGCCGCAGCGCATGGCGATTTCGCTCGAGCAGGATCCGTCGCTGTCGATGAGCCAGTTGTCGAAGAAGTGGATGCAGCTGACCACCCAGAAAATGGTCAAGCCGGTGTTCGTCGACAACCCGCCGGTGATGGAAAACGTCATCGAAGGCGACGCGGTCGACATCACGAAATTTCCCTCGCCCTGGTTCTATCCGGATGATGGCGGCCCCTTTTTCGTAACCTCCGGTTTTCTGGTGACAAATGACCCGGACACCGGCTGGACCAATCTGGGCACCTACCGCTCGCAGGTGTTGGGCAAGGATATCCTCGGCTCGCAGATCATCAAGGGCAAGCACGGCGACATGCACATGAAGAAGTACGCGGAACGGGGCGAACTGATGCCCGCGGCCTATGTGGTCGGCTGCGACCCGGTGCTGTTCCTCGCCTCCTCGACCATGGTCAGCGCCAATGTGGACGAATACGATATTGCCGGCTCGCTGCGCGGCCGCGCGGTGCAGGTGTTCAAGTCCGATCTCACCGGGCTCACCCTGCCGGCCGGCGCCGAGATCATCGCCGAGGGCTTCATCGACCCGAATGAGCTGATGGAGGAGGGCCCGTTCGGCGAATATACCGGCTATTACTCGGGCAACAAGGGCAAGGACTATCCCAAGCCGGTATTGCGCATCAAGCGCATCCTCCACCGCAACAAGCCGGTCATGTGGGCCACCACGGTAGGCAAGCCGATCAACGACATCCACATGATCCAGTCGCTCAATCGCACGGCCACGCTGTGGCACGACCTGGAAACCATGAAGGTTCCGGGTATCCAGAGCGTCTATACCCCGCCCGAGGCCTGCGGGCGCTTCTGGGTGGTGGTGTCGGTGAAGCAGATGTACCCGGGGCACTCGAACCACGTCGGCAACGCAGTGATCGCGAGTACGACGGGGCATTACGGGGTGAAGGGCGTGATCACGGTCGACCACGACATTGCTGCCGACGACTGGGATCGGATCTGGTGGGCGCTCGCCACCCGCTTCGATCCGAAGCGATGTACCCAGATCATCGACCGCGGCCGCTCGACCCCGCTCAATCCGGCGACCCCGATGGACGCGCGCGATATCACCAGCCGCGTCATTCTAGACGCTTGCACGCCCTACGAGTGGACCAACAAACCGAAGGAAATCTTCATGGACCGCGCCGTGTTGCAGAAGGTGTCCAGCCGCTGGAACGAATACGGCTTCAAGGGCGCCAGCCCGGTGGCCGACATGATCGATCGCCTGACGCGCCCCGAGGTGAAAAAGACCGCGGGCGGCAAGTAATGCGCAAGGGCAGGCTAGCGCAAAAACGGCGGGTAGGCGCAAGATGAGCGGCAGGAAGGGCATAGTCATCGTCTGCAACCTGGACACCCGCGGTGAGGACATCGTCTTCGTCAAGGATCTCATCGCCGGCCGCGGGCATGACGCCATCCTGCTCGACTTCAGCATGGAAGAGCCCCCGCCCTTTGCCGGCGACATCCGCACCGAGGATGTCGCGGCGCGGGGCGGGCTGCCGATCGAGGTGGTGCGCGAGAAATACCGTTCCGACCGCGATGCCGCCACCAATAATCAGATCAGGGGCGCCGCGGCGATCGTCGATGAGCTGGTCGCACAAGGCCGCGTGCACGGCATCATCGGCATCGGCGGCGGCACTGCGACGCTGGTCGCGACCTCGATCATGAAGCAGCTGCCCTTCGGCATGCCCAAGCTGATGGCCTCGCCGATGGCGGCGCACCCGGCATACATCGACAAATACGTAGGCACGCGCGATATCACCATGCACCACACGGTTCTCGATATCGTGAAAATGAACCCCTTGCTGAAGGCGCAGATCATCAACGCGGTCGGCGCCATCTGCGGCATGGTCGAGATGACCCAGGGGACGAACATCAGCTTCGACAAGCCCTGCGTGGCCATCTCTTCGTTCGGCTTCGGCGAGATGGCGGTGCAGTCGGCCATGGGCATGCTGGAGGAGGCGGGCTTCATCCCCATTGTGTGCCATGCGCAGGGCAAGGGCGACAGGGCGATGGAGGAGATGATACGCGACGGCGCCTTCCACGGCGTGCTGGACATCTGCATCGGCGGCGTCATGGAACACCTGTTCAAGGGCAACCGCGACCCCGGGCCGGAGCGGCTGATGGCCGCGGTGGAGACCGGCATCCCCATGGTGCTGGCGCCCTGCGGCCTGGACATCCTGTCCTACGGCGGACGCGCCGACATGCTGGCGCAGACCAGGGACCGGGTGCAGTACGTGCAGGACGCCCTGCGCGTCCAGGTCCGCACCACCGCCGACGAGTTGCGCCAGGCCGCGGACGTGATCGCACAAAGGCTGAACCGCGCCACGGGACCCTGGACCTTTCTGGTTCCGCTGCGCGGCTGGTCGTCGCTGGACAAGGAAGGCCGACCCATCTACGATCCGGCCGCCGACGCGGCCTTCGTCGCGCGCCTGCAGGAAAAACTCGACGACCGCAGCCGGGTGAAGGAGGTGGATCTGCACCTTTATACGCCGGAGTTCGCGCGCGTCGCCGTCGACGAGTTCCTGCGCCTGTACAAGTCGGTAAAGGCGCCCGCGCGGGCGGTGGCATGAGATGAACCCCGTCTTCTGCGCTTCGCGGCAGGTGTTCGGGGCGGCACCGGCGCATGGCCGCACGCCAGCCGGCGGAATACGGCGCACATTTGCAAAGGAGCAGCGGCGATGATCGTGCGCAACTGGATGCAGGCCAACCCGATGACCATCCCCAGCGACACGCTCGTGTCCGAGGCCAAGCGAGTGCTCAGCGAAAACAACCTGCACGCGCTGCCGGTGGTGGACGATGGCAAGCTGCGCGGCCTGGTGACACGGGCCAACCTGCTGCGCATGGGGCACTTCGTCCTGCGCACGCAAAATCCGGACGAGTTCAATTTTTTCGTCACCCGTCTCAAAGTGAGGGACATCATGGTGCGCAACCCGGCGACGGTAGCGGCCGACGAAACCATGGAGCAATGTCTGCTCAGAGGCCAGGAACTGGGTGTGGCGCAATTTCCGGTCGTCGACGGGAAGCAGGTGGTGGGTGTAATCTCCGCCAACGAGATTTTTCAGCTCGCGGCGCACTGCCTGGGCGCATGGGAGAAACGCAGCGGCGTGACGCTGGCGCCGCTGGAACTCGGTCCCGGCGTACTGGGCCGGATCGCCGACGTGGTCGAGGGCGCGGGCGCGGTGCTGCAGGCGCTATATCCGATCGGCCGGCACGACGACCAGGCCGATGCCGGATACCTGAAGAAAAAGGTCATCGTACGTTTCCATGCGAGGGAGGTGCGCGAGGTCGTGTCTGCGCTGGAAGCGGCGGGATTTGCGGTGATCGAGTCGGTCGAGACGCGGCGGCCGGCGCTGGCTGCTTGAGGATAAACTGCAAAACAACAACGGGAGCCTAGCTATGAGCCTGCCATTGGTGGTGGCCATTACCGGCGCGTCGGGGGTGATCTACGGCGTCGAATTGCTGCGCGCGCTGAAGACTTTGGGACAGGAAACGCACCTGATCCTGAGCGAAGCTGCCGGCCTGAACCTCGCCATCGAGACCGAATTCGACCTGGACTACGTCAAAAGCCTGGCGAATGTGGTCTACAAGAACAAGGACGTCGGCGCGACCGTAGCCAGCGGCTCGTTTCGCACGCGCGGCATGATCGTCGCGCCGTGCTCGGTGAAAACGCTCTCGGCCATCGCCAACTCATTCAACTACAACCTGATCGTGCGCGCCGCCGACGTCACGCTCAAGGAACGCAGGCCGCTGGTGCTCATGGTGCGCGAGACGCCCTTGCACAAAGGACACCTCGATCTGATGACGCGGGCAGCCGACTACGGCGCGGTGATCCTGCCGCCGATGCCGGCCTTTTATCACAAGCCCGAAACGATCATGGACATCATCCACCAGAGCATCGGCAAAGCGCTGGACCAGGTCGGGATCGAGCACAGTCTGTTCAAACGCTGGGCTGGACACGGCAAGGAACTGGGCAAGGAGCCGCTGCGCGCCGTCGAATAGTGCATGGCCGAGAATCAGGTCTGCCCGTGGTCTATCGCGCGCGCTCAACGCGGAAGAATACGTACGGGGCGATGGCTATCCAGACCAGCACGACAGGCCAGACCCTGCCCTTCATTATGTTGTAGTTGTCGAGCAAAGCCGACCAGGAATGGCCGCCGGCGTAGTGAAAGAAAATAAATTCGAACGCGACTGTCAGCGCGAGCCACAGCAGCCCGATGAAAACGGCTTCCCGCGCCGAAACCGGCGGGTAAAGCCGGGTGTATCCGCGGATGAGCAGTCCCAGCAACAGCACGCTGGCGGCCGTCGAGAGTTGATGCGCACTCAACTCATCCATGTGCCTGCCGTAGGTGAAATCGCGCACGACACCGTTGACCACCGAAACCAGCAGCATCGCGAACCAGGCTCCGAGGTATTTCCACAAAGCGGTCGGTTTGACTATCTCTGGTATGTGCCGGTATCCGCGCGCCAGGCGATAGCGCGCCGAAACTAGATAGAGGATGCCCTCGGCCGGGATGGCAAGTACGAAGGCGGTAACTACGACCAGGCAGGCGCCGACGATGAGCGCCCGCATGACCAGCAAGGGGTAGAAGGATTTTGCCGTCAGCAGGGCGTAAGCACCCCAGCCCAGGGCGGAGGCAAGGAGCAATGCGAAGAATATGCCGCGCTCGGCGCCACGCGCCCACTCGAGGTCCTGTTGCGTGACGCCATTGTCTCCTGGCTGCGGCGTGAGCATATCTGAACGATCAGTCGAGGGTGCGCCGGAAAGTTCTCAATCCCAGTGCCAGCACCGTTCCCATGAACAAAAGGATGGGCCAGGTGTGACCCCACATCATTTCGGGACCATTGCCTTTGAGCAGAATGCCCCGGACCAGCACCAGGAAGTGCGTCAGCGGCAGGACATTGCCTACGACCTGAGCCCAATCGGGCATGCCGCGAAACGGAAACATGAAGCCTGACAGCAGCATCGAGGGCAGGAAGAAGAAGAAAGTCATTTGCATCGCCTGCAACTGGTTGCGCGCGATGGAACTGAAGGTGATGCCCAGGGTCAGGTTGGCGCAGATGAACAGCAGCACCACGGCGTAGAGCAGGAGCAGGCTGCCGAGCATGGGCACTTCGAACACCCAGCGCGCGGCCAGCAGAATCAGGGTCACCTGGATCAGGCCGATGAGGATGTACGGGACAATCTTGCCGGTCATGACTTCCATCGGTGTCGCCGGCGTGGCCAGAAGGTTCTCGAAAGTGCCGCGCTCCCTTTCGCGTGTCATGGCCAGACCGGTCATGAGCACCATGGTCATGGTCAGGATCACGCCCAGCAGGCCGGGAACGATGTTGTAGGCGGTGATGCTCTCGGGGTTGTAGCGCCGATGCACCCGCAGTTCGACCGCCGCAGGGGCCGGGCGTTGCAGTCCCGGCAGGTCCGGGGCGAACACCTCCGTGCCCAGGTGGTTCAGCACCGATATGGCGCCGCCTACAGCCATCGGGTCGCTGGCGTCGGCCTCCACCAGCACCACCGGCATCTTGCCGCGCACCAGGTCGCGATGAAAGCCCACGGGGAAGGTGACGACGAACTGTACTTCGCTGCGATCGAGCAGCCGGTCGGCCTCGCGCTCGTCTACGCTGCCGACGATCCTGAAATATTCGCTGTTTTCCATGGCCGCCACATAGGCGCGCGCAAAGGGGCCGGGATCGGCCATGACGATCGCAGCGGGCAGGTGCTTGGGGTCGGAGTTGATGGCGAAGCCGAACAGCATCAGCTGGATAATCGGAATGCCGACGATCATGCCGAAGGTGAGCCGGTCGCGTTTGAGCTGGATGAATTCCTTGATCAGAATGCCGAGCCAGCGGGAAAAGGAGAAACCGTTCATGGCATCAGCCCTGGAACTGGTCCTGGCTGCCCTGCATCATATGTATGAACGCGTCCTCCAGCGAGGGAGGAACGGCGGTCATGGTCAGGGAGGTGGTGCGCAGAAAGTCTTGCAGGCTGGGCTGCAACTTTCCCTCGTCCTTGCCGCTGATATGCAGGGTGGCGCCGAAGCTGGCAACAAGATCCGCACCGGGAAGCTGGCGCAGGCGATCGGTGAGGCTCTGCAGGCCGCTGCCGCTGATCTGCCAGGTATGCAGATTCTGGCTGGCGACGACTTCGTCCGCAGTGCCCGAGGCGAGCAGGGTGCCGTAGGCGATGTAGGCGAGACGGTGGCAGCGTTCCGCTTCGTCCATGTAGTGGGTGGAAACGAGCACCGTGATGCCGGCGGCGGAGAGGCGATGAATTTCCTCCCAGAAGTCGCGCCTCGCCTTGGGATCGACTCCGGCGGTGGGCTCGTCCAGGAGCAGCAATTTCGGCTGGTGCAGCAGGCAGGCGGCCAGCGCCAGGCGCTGCTTCCAGCCGCCCGAGAGCGTGCCGGCGAGCTGATTGCGGCGCGGCGCGAGCTGCGGGAACTGGGCGAACGCGCGCTCGCGGATCGCCACGATGGACGCACCCGTGAATCTCGACATCCGAAGGTTGTCGTCGACGGTGAGGTTCGGGAACACACCACGTCCTTCCGGGAT
>JAENXP010000772.1 GCA_016649475.1 Burkholderiales bacterium
CTCTCACCTCTTCACTTCCAACATCCAACTCTTGAAGCGCCGTCGGTCGCATCTCATAGCGGGAAAGCAATGAGGCTTCGCCTGGCCCCTCCTCGCGGCCTGCGGGCGCCCGGCGGTGGGCAGAGAAGCGTTGTAATTACCCCGCCACGACTCACTCAATCCCAATTCCATGACGTGACTGGCTCGAACTGGCCAATTTGAGTTAGGCTTACAGCACACCACACCACATAGATGGGGAGGCGACATGTTTTACCTGGTAATGGGATTGGTGTTCTTTCTGGGCATTCACACCTTGCGAATAGTCGCCGACGATTGGCGCAGTGCCAAAGTCGCCGCGCTCGGTCTTATGACCTGGAAAGGTATATATGCGGCAGTATCGCTCGCAGGTGTGGCGCTAATCACCATGGGTTTCGGAGTGGCGCGCGACAGTTCGATCGATCTGTGGGAGCCGGCCCGCTGGTCGCATCACGCCGCAGGGTTGCTGACGCTGGTGGCTTTCGTCCTGATAGTGGCGTCGTACGTTCCTTCGAGCCGCATCAAGGGTCTGGTCGGTCACCCGATGGTAGCGGGCCTGATGGTCTGGTCCGTTGGCCACCTGATCGCCAACGGGCGGCTGGCCGACCTGGTGCTCTTCGGCACCCTGCTGGTCTGGGCCAGCGCCGAATTCGTGTCCTTACGCAAGCGCGACAAAGCCACTGGGGTAACTCGCGACCCAGGTTCGTGGGCCAACGATATCGTCACCATGATCATCGCCGTGGTGTTCTGGTACATCTTCGCGCTGCATCTGCACTACGCGCTGGTTGGCGTCGCCCCGTTCGGCTAGACGCGCCCCGACGCTCGCCCTGGCTTCTCGCCGCGCCCGCGAGCGCCAGGGCATGCCCCCCGCGCCGGGCAAACCGCGCCCTGCCCTAGAGGCCCAGGATGCGGGCTATTTCGGCGACAAAGGCGCCCTCACGCAGCACTTCGCCGCGCACTGACTTGGCGCTCTGTTCGAGTTGCACTCCGATCGAATGCAAGCCCTCGGCGATCCAGCCGCTCTTTGGCTTGGGGGCGTCGAGCACCGCACGCAGGGTGGTGATTTCGTCCTTGAGATCCTGCACGCCGGCGGCGTCCCCTGGCGCGTTGGCAACCTCGGCGTCAAGTTCGTCGATCAGTCGCCTGATTCGTGCCAGATCGAGATCGGGGGGCGCTTTGACGCCCGTGCCAACCACTGGTTCCCTGTCGTTCGGATTTTCGGCCATTGCCAGCCCCCTTGAGGAGTGTCTTCCCGCAGGCAAGAGCGCACCAAGCGCGCCCATTGCGGGCTAACCCCATCATGCCACGATCGCCAGTGCCCTGGCGCCTTTGGAAACCGCTCAGCCGTGAAGTCGCGCAAACTCGCTCATGTAGGACGCCAGTTGGCCCACGTCGTCGACCGGCATGGCGTTGTAGAGCGAAGCACGCATGCCGCCCACGGAGCGGTGGCCGGCGAGTTGCACCATCGCGCGTTCACGCGCGCCGGCCAGGAAGGCGGCATCGAGTCCGGGGCGCGCGATCGTGAACGTAACGTTCATCCGCGAGCGGTCGCGCGGGGCCACGGCGTTAAGGTAGAAACCGGCGGCGGAGTCGATCGCGGTATAGGCCAGAGCCGCTTTCTCGACGTTGCGCGCCTCGATCGCCTTTACCCCACCCTGCCCCTTGAGCCACTTGAAGACCAGGCCAGCTACATAGATTGCGAAAGTAGGTGGCGTATTGACCATCGAATGCGCCGCTGCCTGGGCGGCGTAGTCGAAGAGGCTGGGAGCCGAAGAA
>JAENXP010000516.1 GCA_016649475.1 Burkholderiales bacterium
GACAGGTCCACGCGCACCAGGCAGGAATCCATCCAGGTGGTGGTCTCGTTTTTCGGGTTGAACAGCGGCTCGAACGAGGAGTTTCCCCCGGAAGGTTCGAGGCAGCTGGCGATGCCGATGCCGGCGTGGCGTCCGGCTTTGCGCGCGGCGTCGCGCACGGCGACGAGCGCCGGATAATCGGCAGCGGCGAGCGCCTTGTCCAGCACCGCATGGTAGTCGCCGCTGTCGTAACTCGTGCCGCTGGGGATCAGATAGGGAAACTGGTCCTTGCGGATGAAATTCTTCTTGCGCAGCGCAATGCGGTCCATGCCCAGGTGGCGCGCGACCTGGTCCATGGCCGACTCCAGCGCATAGTTGGTCGGCGACTGGCCGAAGCCGCGCACCGCCTCCTGCGCGGTCTTGTTGGTCATCACCGAAATCGGTTCGTACTCGACGCTGTGGATCTGGTATGGGCCGACGATCGCGCCCACCGGCTTGCCCAGTTGCAGCGGCGAACGGCCGGCGTAGGCGCCGACATCGTCCAGCGCGCGAATTTTGAGCGAGCAGATGGTGCCATCCGTATCGAATGCGACCTGCACATCGAATATGCGGTCCGGCCCGTGCATGTCGCCGCCGCGCATGTTCTCCAGGCGGTCCTCGATAAAACGCACCGGCATGCCGAGCTTTTTCGCCAGATAACCCACCAGCACCGTGTGCTTGATGCCGCGCTTCACGCCGTAGCTGCCGCCCACATCGACGTCGAAATGCACGCGCACCGCATTTCCGGGCAGGCGCAGCGCGCGTGCGGTCTGGTCAGGGAACTTCGGCATCTGGATCGAAGCCCACACATCGAGCAGTTGCTGGCCCGGATCCCACTGCGCCGCCACGCCGAAAGTCTCGATCGGCACGGTTGCGCTGCGCCCCCAGCGCACGCGCAAGGCAAGCTGGTGCTCGGCACGGGCGAAATCCTCCTCCACCGTCCCCCAGACGAACTTGCGCCGGTAGAGCACGTTGCTACCGTGCAAAGGATGCACCAGCGGTGCGCCCGGCTCGATCGCTTTCTCCGGATCGAGCACGTACTCGCTGGCTTCGTACTGAACCTCGATCTTCTCGGCCGCGTCCTCTGCCAGCGCGCGCGTGTCCGCGACCACCGCGGCCACCCACTCCCCGGCATAGCGCACTACCTCGTGCGCGAGCGGATAGCGCGTCACCCTGGGCGCATCCACGCCCGGAAGCATGGCCTCGGTCCCGGCGCACAGTTCCTCGCCGGTGAGCACGTAATGCACGCCGGGCAATGCGAGCGCCCGTTCGCTGCGTATCGATTTAATTCGC
This sequence comes from Burkholderiales bacterium, assembly GCA_016649475.1. Lineage (GTDB taxonomy): Bacteria > Pseudomonadota > Gammaproteobacteria > Burkholderiales > SG8-39 > 2-12-FULL-64-23. The sequence continues at coordinate 1,312 of JAENXP010000516.1, forward strand.
GCCGCCGCATGCGGGCTGGTGACCAGCGCTATGTGCTTCATGCCCGGCAGCGCGATATCGGCGACGAAGCGCCCGTGGCCGGTGACGAAGCGCGGATCCTCCTTGGTGCGGCGCTTCTTGCCGATATAGCGGAAGCCCTGCTGCGCTGCCGCACTCATGCCTTGCCCTCGATCCGCTTTACGGCGGCAAGCTTGATGGCGTCGACGATCTGCTGGTAACCGGTGCAGCGGCACAGATTGCCGCCGATCGCCTCGCGGATTTCGTGCTCCGTCGGCGAATGATTGGTCTCGAGCAGCGCGTGGGCCGCGACGATCATGCCCGGCGTGCAGTAGCCGCACTGGGTCGCGTGCGTTTCGCAGAACGCGTCCTGCAGCGCTCCCGGCGTGCCGTCGGCTTGCGCCAGCCCTTCTATGGTGGTGAGCTTGCAGCCGTCGGCCTGCACCGCGTACATCAGGCAGGAGCGCACCGCCCGAGCGTCGAGCAGCACCGAGCAGGCGCCGCAGATGCCGTGCTCACAGCCTGCGTGCGTGCCGGTAAGGCGCAGCGTGTCGCGCACAAAATCAAGCAGCGACAGGCGCGCCGGCACCTGCGCCTCGCGCACCGTGCCGTTCACCTCGATCGAAACCGGATACAGTTTTTCGCTCAATTGGCCGCCTTGCTCATCGCGTCGTCCTTCGCCGCGCGCAGCACCCGCGCGACCAGCACACGCGCCAGATGCCTGCGGTAGTCCGCGCTCGCGTGCAGATCGCCCTCGGGATCGGTCAGCCCGACAGCCGCATCGGCTGCGGCGGCGATCGCCGCATCGTCCAGCTGCACCCCGACCAACTGCGCGCCGACTTCGGGCAGGGCCAGCGGCACCGGCGCGGCTCCGCCTACGCCCAGTTCCACGCGCAGGCAGCGCCCATCGGTATCCAGCTCCAGCTGCGCGCAAGCTGATACCAGCGCAAAGTCGCCGTGCCTGACGCTCACTTCCTCGAACGCGCAGCCGCGCAGCGCGCCCTCGGCCGAACTCCGCCACACCGGGAAGCGGATATCGGCGAGGCACTGCTCCGGCGCGATCGCGGTGATCATGGGCGCAAGGAAGAAATCCCGCGCCTGCACCTCGCTTGCGCCGGAGGTATCACGCAGTTCCAGTGTCGCATCGAGCACGCACGCGACCAGCGCGATTTCCGCGGAAACGTCGCCGTGCACGATCGAGCCGCCGATGGTGCCGCGGTTGCGCGTCTGCACGTGACCGACCCAGCGCAGCGCGCTAACCAGCAGGGGCAGGTCTGCGCGCGCCTGCGCGTCGCGCTCGATGATGCACTGGCGCACGCCGGCGCCGACGACGAAATGGCCGTCCTCACCCGCGGGCGCTACGGCCGGCGCGATGATGCGCTGCAACTCCGCCAGGCGGCTGATGTCGATCAGCCAGGCCGGCCGCGCCAGGCGCATCGCCATCATCGGCACCAGGCTTTGACCGCCGGCGATGAGCTTGGCGTCCGGACCGTGAGTGTTGAGAAGGTCGCAGGCCTCGGCCAGGGTCGCCGGGCGCGCGTATTCGAATGGTGCGGCTTTCATGCCCCAATGATGCCCTGAATCGGGGTCGCCTGACTACTGTCGA
>JAENXP010000327.1 GCA_016649475.1 Burkholderiales bacterium
CGGCGATCGTGTTCGCCATCGTCGGTGATCTGATTCCGGACAGCCGCCGCGGCGCGGCCCTGGGAGTCGTCATGTCCTCCTTCTCCATCGCGGCGACGGTCGGCGTGCCGGTCAGCCTGTCGCTGGCCACGCAGTTTACCTGGCGCGCGCCCTATTTCTTTCTGGCCGGTTTGTGCATCCTCGTCTGGAGCGGCGTGCTGTGGCTGCTGCCGCGCATGCGCGGCCACCTGAGTGCCGCGCGCGAGCGCCGCCCGCTGGCGCAGGCGCTGGAGGTGTTCCGCGAGCCGAATCTGCGCCGGGCGTTCCTGTTCTCGGCCACGCTGTTTTTCTCCGGCTTTGCCATCATCCCCTTCATCAGCCCTTACATGGTGGCCAATGTCGGGGTGAGAGAAGCGCAGCTGCCGCTGCTGTATCTGATCGGCGGCATGCTTACGCTGGCCGTGGTGCGGCTGGTGGGGCGCTTGACCGACCTGCACGGCAAGCAACGCGTGTTCACTCTGGTAGCCTGCGCCTCGGCGCTGGCGATGCTCAACCTCACCCACCTGCCGCGCGTGCCCATCTATCTGGCGATCGCCTCGTCGGCATTCATGATGTGCATGATGTCAGGACGCTTCGTTCCGGCGATGGCGCTGATGACTTCGAGCGTGGCGCCGCGCCTGCGCGGCAGCTTCATGAGCTTCAATTCGTCAGTTCAGCAGTTCGCCTCCGGTGCGGCGTCGTTTGGCGCAAGCCTGGTCATCGGCAGAAACGCGGCGGGCGAACTGACGCACTACGGCACGGTGGGCATACTCGCCGCCGCAGCGACGCTCGCCAGCATTTATCTGGCACGGCGCATACGTGCCGCGGGCGACTAAGCGCTAGGAATAGCGTGATCGGAGTAACTATTCGCTGCCGGGACGATTGATGGAATAATGGCGTCGGAGAAACGTCACTCGGGCCCCATAAATTCACCGAAAATCACCAATAGCCGAACGCTCTACCGAAGAGGATGCACTAAATGGAAAAGATCTGGCTCAAGCACTATCCCGCCGGCGTACCCGCCGAAATCGACCCCGACAAGTACCAGTCGATCCGCGACCTGTTCGAGGAAAGCGTGGCCAGCTTCGGCGAACGCCCGGCCTACTATTGCATGGGCAGGGAAATCACCTTTGCCGACGTCGATCGCATGTCGGCGGCATTTGGCGCCTGGTTGCAGTCGCGGGGTCTGAACAAGGGTGATCGCGTGGCGTTGATGATGCCCAACGTGCTGCAGTATCCGGTGGCGCTGTTCGGCGTGTTGCGCGCGGGACTGGTGGTGGTCAACGTCAATCCGCTGTACACGCCGCGCGAGCTCGAGCACCAGCTGCTGGATTCCGGCGCCAAGGCGATCGTGATCCTGGAGAACTTCGCGCATACGCTGGAGCAGGTCATCGCGAAGACGCAGGTGAAGCACGTCGTGGTCGCGGCGATGGGAGACCTGTTGGGCGGGGTGAAGGGCGCGCTGGTGAATTTCGCCGTGCGCAACGTAAAGAAAATGGTGCCGGCGTTCGAATTCGACAATGCCGTGCGCTTCAACGAAGTGCTGCGCGCAGCCTCGCAGATGACGCTGGCGCGGGTCGAGATCAAGCCCGAGGATATCGCGTTCCTGCAGTACACCGGCGGCACCACCGGCGTGTCCAAGGGCGCGATGCTGCTCAACCGCAACATCACCGCGAATCTCACCCAGGTCGATGCCTGGCTGGATCCCTTCCTGACCGAATACGACCGCAAGCACTACATCATCATCACGGCGCTGCCCCTGTATCATATTTTTTCGTTGACGGTGAACTGCCTGATGATGCTCAAGATCGGCGGCAAGAACGTGCTGATCGTGAATCCGCGCGACATCGCCGGTTTCGTCAAGGAGCTGGCCAAGCACAAGTACACCACCATCACCGGGGTCAACACCCTGTTCAACGGACTGATGCACCATCCGGATTTCGAAAAGCTGGACTTCAGCGCGCTGCGCATTTCCAACGGCGGCGGCATGGCGGTGCAAAAGGCGGTGGCGGAGAAATGGAAGAAAATAACCGGTGTTACGCTGACCGAGGGCTACGGCCTCACCGAGACCTCGCCCGTCGCCACCACCAATCCGCCCGACTTGAAGGAGTTCAACGGCTCGATCGGGCTGCCTGTGTCCTCAACCGAAATCTCCATACGCGACGACGCCGGCAAGGAACTGCCGCTGGGCGAGCCGGGGGAGATCTGCATCCGCGGGCCGCAGGTCATGGCCGGATACTGGCAGAGGCCGGAGGAGACCGCGAAGGTGATGACCGCGGACGGTTTTTTCCGCAGCGGTGACGTCGGTATCATGGACGAGAAGGGACATACGCGCATCGTCGATCGCAAGAAGGACATGATCCTGGTGTCCGGTTTCAACGTCTACCCGAACGAAATCGAAGGCGTGGTAATGATGCTGCCGGGGGTAGTGGAATGTGCCGCGGTCGGCGTGCCCGACGAGCATTCGACCGAGGCGGTAAAGCTGTTCGTGGTGAGGAAAGACCCGGATTTGTCGGAGAAGGAGTTGCGCGCGCACTGTCATCAAAATCTGACCGGCTACAAGTGTCCCAAGTACGTCGAGTTCAGGACGGAACTGCCCAAGACCAATGTCGGAAAGATCCTGCGGCGGGCGCTGCGCGACGAAAAAGCCGCCTGACAACAGCGGTTACGGATCAAAGCAATAACAGAGCCTAGGTTGGTTTATACGAGGCGACTTAAATCGCGCCGCCCTTGCCTTTAAAAGCAACCGCGCGCAGCGCGCAACTCCGCTCGTCCCATGCGGCAGTATTTAGGACGCTCCATGTATTACAAGAGCGAATGCTGCAGTTCAAGGTATCCTGCGCGCCTGCCGTTGTGTACGGGCGGCCGATTGCGCGCTCGCGCGCGCCAACCATGATTTCGGCACGGATATGAAGCGCATCCGCACCGAAATCATGGTTACGGATAAAAGCGACAACGCCCTGCGTGATTTGGGTTGCCACGAGGCATCGACTGCCTAGACTATCGGGGTCGAGCCGTAATCGGGAGGATTGGTCCGGCCTTTGATCCTGCTCAGGCAGGCTTCGATCGACTCCAGCAGCTGGTCGCGCGTCACTGGTTTGGTAAGGTAATCCGCCGCGCCCAGTTCCACCGCCTTGGCCATGGTGTCGCCGTCGCTGCGGCCTGAGAGCAGTATTACCGGAATCGAAGCGGTTTCCTCGTCCCCGTGCAACAAACTCAATAACTCGAAGCCGTCCAGGAACGGCATGTTGAGATCGGATACGATCAGGTCCGGTGTTTGTTCGAGCAGTGCCCTTCCTCCGGTGACCCCGTCTTCGGCGACCTGTACCTGGTAGCCTGCCGCCGTCAGATGAATTCGCAACAGGTCGCGAAAGCCGACGTCGTCGTCGATGATGAGAATCCGGGTTTTCCTGTCGGTCTGCATGAGTTGCTCTGGTTCCCGCGCGAAGTTCAACGGGAAAAGCATTCTATATGAAATCGCCGCCTTGTTAGTTGACTATTCTCATGTGCGCAGATTCCCCGAACCGGGCGGCCAATTTGCTCCATTGCGCCGGGGTGCGGCAGATCCTGGCTGCGCCGGGCCGGCGCAGCCAGGATCGTCGTGTAAGATCGCGTAGCGCTGCATCCGGCCACAGCATCCTGCCGATTCGGGAGGCCGATAGAAACCGAGGAAAGGGCGGGGTGATTCCGGCATAGGCCCGGGCTCCCTTTCTTCGCAGATTCCTGGAACGCGTAACAAAAGTCATACTGTTACGAGCGGACTCGGGGGCGCACGAGGGGTATATCCCCTCGTTTTGTCACAGACTTTTGAGGATATTTCGTGCGGACGAACCAATTCAAGGGCGTGCTGGTCATGCTGGTCACCGTGCTTATCTGGGGCGGGACATTCCCGGTGGCGAAGGCAGCGCTATTGACCCTGGACGCGTTCTGGATGTCGAGCATCCGCTACAGCGTCGCGGCGCTGGTGCTGCTCGCCCTGCTGTACTGGCGCGAAGGCGCGACCGCGCTGCGTTACCACGGGAAGCTGCTGCCGGCATCGTTCTTCGGCGTCCTGGGTATCACCGGCTTTTCCGTGCTGGTATTCGTCGGCCTCGCGCGCTCGAGTCCGGAGCATGCCGCCA
>JAENXP010000249.1 GCA_016649475.1 Burkholderiales bacterium
GCCCGAGCCGTGCGGCGACGGCGAGTGTCCGCAGATACGCCAGCGGTGCGGCAGCGGCCACGCGCAGGTGGCGCGCGGCGAATTCGAGCCTGCGGCTGTGCGCCGATCGCGGCACGCAGATAAGCGGCGCGCACACGCGCGCCACTGCGCTGTGGGTCAGTGCGTCGGTCGGCTCGGCCAGCGCGTACAGCCGCAGCGCGACGCCCTGACGCTCCAGCGCGAGCACCTCCTCGAGGATGAACGTCTCGGACAGCTTGGGCCAGATCTTGACCAGCAGCCCCAGCGGACGCTCCGCGTGGCCTGGGCTGCCGCCTGTCACGCGGCGCTCCGGATTTCGGGCATATGCGCTGCGTGCGGCCGCGGCGCGGCAACGCGTTTCGCATCGTGTACGACCGATTTGAGCTCGAGCAGATCGAAGATCGCGGCTGTCACGCGATCGAGGCCCTGCAGCGTGCGCAAATGCGGCACGCGCTCGTGGCGCGCCAGCGCATCGAGTTCGGCGCGCAGCGCGCTCATCAGCGTGGCCGGCGTCAACTGGTCGGGATGCAGCATGCGCAATAGCCCTAGCGCGGCCATGCGCTCGGCGCGGATGCACTGCTCCTGGCCGGGTTTGACGCGCGGCACCAGCAGCGCGCGCTTGCGCAGCGTGAGCAGCTCGCACACGGTGTTGTAGCCGCCCATGGCGACCACGACGTCGGCCGCGCCCATCAGCGACATCATGTCGTCATGGAAGTCCTGCACGCTCAGCTTGGTCAAGGGGCGGGCCAGTGCTGCGATCGCGCGGCGCTTCTCCTCGGCCATCTCCGGCCCGCAGACGATATGCATGCGCGGGCGGCTTTGCGGCGGCTGCGACAGCATCGCGCGCAGCGCCGCCTCGATCAGCTCGTACCCGTCTTCGCCCCCGCCGGTGGTGACCACGACCAGCGGCTCAGGCTCGTTCACACCGAGCGTGCGTCGCACCTCGGCGCGCGTCTGCCGCCCGGGCTGGCGCGAGATGTAGCCGCAGAACTCCACCTTGGCCGCGGTGAAAGGCGGAAATGCGTACTCGCGCCGCAGGTCGAAGACCTCCGGGCAGCCCACCACCAGCACCTGGTCGTAGTAAGCGCTGATGGCGTCGAAATAGCCGTTCTTTTGCCAGATCCGCGTAGTCGCCTCGGGGCTGTCGAGGATGTCGCGCAGCAGCAGCACCAGCTTGGGCCGTTGCACGCCGGCGGGCAGGGCGGACAGCGCGCCGCACAGCTCGTCTTCCACGCCGAAGGGCTTCTTGTCGACCAGGATGAGGTCGGGGGCGAAATCGGCGATGGCGCTGCGGATGACGTTGGCACGCAGGCGCACCGTTGCCGCCAGCGAAAGTTCGAGGAAGCGCGCGCCGTAGTGGCCTTCGACATTGCGCGACAGGCAGGGCAGCTTCAAGTAGTCGACGCCCGGCGGAATTCGAAACGCATGCAACATCGGGGATCCGGTGATGATGAGCACCGACACCTCGGGCGAGGACTCGACGAGATGGCGCGCGACTTCGAGCATGCGCCGGATGTTGCCCAGACCGAACGTGTCGTGCGAATAGATCAAAATGCGCTTCATTGCTTACTCCTGCGTTGTCGTCCCGGGCGTCCGTCCAGATGGGGCGGCGACCGGGCAACTGTTCTGTTTGTGTGTTATCTCTGCGTTGACGCAGAGCCCTCGCGTTCTGACTGGTGCAAAACCACGTAGCCGCAACGAACTATATGCACGTATCGTGCCAACGGAGAACGCACCCAAAACGCGACGTAATGGATTGAAGTTAAGTGGTAAAATGGCATCCGTGAACTAGTTCACAGATGCTAATTTCGGGGCATCCGGCGCGATTTTTTTGGGGGGGGGCATATGACCCAATGACCCGATCGCAAAGCTCGCGCGAGCAAGCGGCGCCAGACGTGCTTACACGTCATCTGTTACCCGACATATGCGTCCCGGATCGAACTCAGTTCATTTCACCTGGGTAGGCAGGCGGATCCTGGCAGCAGAAGTCCTCGATCGCTGCGCGATCTGGCGCCGAGTGCCGGGAAATTTACGAAGTCCGTGTCATTCGCCTTGCGCTGCCCGCAGCAGAATTTTTATCACAGGTGGAAGGCGACATAATGCAAAATCCCTGATAAAATATGACGTTAAGCTTTCCCCGACAAAAACTTTTGGAGATTTGCATGGCTTTGGAACGCACCCTATCCATCATCAAGCCCGACGCGGTGGCCAAGAATGTCATCGGCAAGATTTATTCGCGCTTTGAAACCAAGGGCTTGAAGCTTATCGCCGCGCGCATGCTGCATTTGTCGCGCGCCGAAGCAGAGGGCTTTTACGCGGTGCATAAAGGCCGGCCTTTTTTCGAGGATCTGGTCAAGTTCATGATCTCCGGCCCGGTCATGGTGCAGGTGCTCGAAGGCGAGGATGCAATCGCCAAGAACCGGGAGCTGATGGGCGCGACCGATCCGAAAAAAGCGGACAAAGGCACGATACGCGCCGATTTCGCCGACAGCATCGATGCCAACGCCGTGCATGGGTCGGACGCCGTGGAAACCGCCAAGGTGGAAATCGCCTATTTTTTCCCCACCCTGAACGTCTATTCGCGCTGAACCTGCGCCAGCCGTGAATCCGAACCTCCTCAACTTCGACGCCGCGCAGCTGAACACTTTCTTCGCCGAAATCGGCGAGAAGCCGTTTCGCGCCAGGCAACTGCTGCGCTGGATGCACCAGTACGGGGAGGCGGATTTTTCCAACATGAGCGATCTGGCCAAGCTGCTGCGGCAAAAGCTCGCCGCCAGTGCCACGATCGAGATACCACGGGTCAGTTCCGATGCCACGGCCGCAGACGGCACGCGCAAATGGCTCATAGACGTGGGCAATGGCAACGCGGTAGAAAGCGTGTTCATTCCGGAAACGAACCGGGGTACCCTGTGCGTGTCTTCTCAGGCGGGCTGCGCGCTGGACTGCAAATTCTGCTCCACCGGCAAGCAGGGCTTCAACCGCAACCTGAGCACGGCCGAGATCATCGGCCAGCTCTGGATCGCAAACAAAGCCCTGGGCGCCACGCCCAAGGGCGAACGCATCGTCAGCAACGTGGTCATGATGGGCATGGGCGAGCCGCTGGCGAATTTCGACAACGTGGTGGCGGCCATGCGCCTGATGCTGGACGACAACGCCTACGGGCTGTCGCGCCGGCGGGTGACGCTGTCGACCTCGGGCATCGTTCCGGCGATCGACCGGCTGCGCGATGCCTGTCCGGTGGCGCTGGCGGTGTCTTTGCACGCGCCCAACGATGCGCTGCGCGACGTTCTGGTGCCGATCAACAGGAAATATCCGCTTGCCGAGCTGCTGGCCGCGTGCAAGCGCTACCTGCACAAGGCGCCGCGAGACTTCATCACTTTCGAGTACGTCATGCTGGATGGCGTGAACGACCGCGCCGAACACGCGCGACAATTGATCGAGCTGGTGCGCGAAGTCCCGTGCAAGTTCAACCTGATTCCGTTCAATCCTTTCCCGAATTCCGGTTTCAAGCGATCGCCGCGCGAAACCATCCGCCGCTTCGCTGAAATCCTGGTCTCCGCCGGGCTGGTGGTGACGACCCGCAAGACGCGCGGAGACGATATCGACGCTGCCTGCGGACAGCTGGCCGGCAGGGTGGAGGACAAGACCCGGCGTACGCGCCGCGTAGTGGAGATACAGCCATGCTGAAATCGAGATTTCTGCTCGCGGCGTTCATTGCGTGCGGCACGCTGGCCGGCTGCGCCCCGACGTCTTCCACAACGCAGGCCGATACGGTGGAAACCGGCACGCTGATCGGAGAGGTGGGCGATCCGCGCAACCGGGCGCGCATACACACCGAGCTCGCCTCGGCATATTTCGAGCGCGGCAACATGGGCGTCGCGCTGGAAGAATTGCGCATCGCGATCTCGGCCGACCCGACGTATGCGCCGGCTTACAGCGTGCTCGGCCTGGTGCACATGGACCTGCGCGAGAACGATGTGGCGCAGCAGAATTTCGCCAAAGCGCTTGCCTTGTCCCCGAACGATCCGGACATCAACAACAACTACGGCTGGTTTCTGTGCCGCACCGGGCGCGAGGAGAAGTCCATCGCCTACTTCCTCGCGGCGCTGAAGAACCCGCTTTACAATACGCCGGCGCGCTCCTACGTAAACGCCGGGCTGTGCTCCATCAACCTGAACGACGGGCGCGACGCCATCAACTTTTTCGAGCGCGCGCTGCGCAGCGAGCCGGACAATCCGCTCGCCTTGCTCAACCTGGCATCGCTCCAGTACAAACGCGGCCAGCTGGAAGCAGCGCGCAAGTCGATCTCCCGCTTCAACAAGGTGGCCGAGCCTACTGCCGAATCCTTGTGGCTGGCGCTGCGCATCGAGCGCAAGCTGGGCGACAAGGCGGCAGAGAATGCGCTTGCCGTGCAGTTGCGGCGGCGTTACCCCGGGTCCCCCGAATACCAGAATCTGCTCAAGGGCCAGTTCGAATGACCGAAGCGGCGCCAGCGACCGAGCAAGCCAGCCCGGGCCGGGCGCTGGCGTCCATCCGCGCCGAGCTCAAGCTCAGCGTGGCGGACGTGTCGCAGCAGATCAAGTACAGCGTCAGGCAGATCGAGGCCATCGAGGCGGACGACTACGCCAAACTGCCGGGCACGACATTCGTGCGCGGCATGATCCGCAGCTATGCCAAGCTGTTGCAGATCGATCCGGCGCCGCTGCTCGCCGACCTCGGCCGGCGCGACATCCCCGCGCCGGTCACGGTGGATCTGCGTCCCGGCGCACGGGAACCGTTTGTCGAGGGCGGGGGGAAATCCAACCGGGTCTATGTCTTGCTGTCTGTTGCCGCGCTGGTGGCGGTGGCGGTCGTGGCGTACGAATGGTGGACCAATCCTCTGGACACCGGTGTAGTGGTGACGATCATGCCCAGATCCGCGCAGAGCGATGAGAGTGCGGCGACACCCGCCCCCGGGGCAACGCCCGCGCCAGCGCCTACGCCCGCACCTGCGGCGACGCCTGCA
>JAENXP010000734.1 GCA_016649475.1 Burkholderiales bacterium
ATCGAGCAGGTCAGGAGCTTTGCCCAGGCGCTGCCGGAGAGCGTCGGCGAGATCGATGCGACCGCCTTCCTGCGCCTGAGCGTCGCGGGCTTCACCGCCGGCGTGGCACCGGCCGGACTCGACGCTTTCGCCCTCCCGCTGAGGATCGCGGAACTGGTGGCGACGCTGCGCCGGCGCAAGCTGGTCACCGCCGCCATCTGCCACGAGCTGCGCCTGCCGCTCGCCGAGCGGCTGCGCGAGCGGCGCGAACTGGCTGAAACGCTCACCTTCGACGACCTGCTGCGCGTCACCCGCGACGCGCTCGTCGATCCGGTGCTCGGCCCGGGGCTGGCGGCGCAGTTGCGCCATCGTTATCCGCTGGCCCTGATCGACGAGTGCCAGGACACCGACCCCTTGCAGTGGCAGATCTTCGGCGCGATCTATCCCCGCGCCGGCGCGGCGTCGGGCGCAGCGCTCGAGGTCGGGGCGCTGGTCATGGTGGGCGATCCCAAGCAGGCCATCTATGGGTTTCGCAACGCCGACATCTACGCCTACTTCGCCGCTCGCGCCGGAGCGCGGCTGCATCGCATCGCTGAAAACCGGCGTTCCAGCGCCAAGCTGCTCGACGCCATCGGCGCGCTCTTCGACACTCCGGCGCCGTTTCGCATCGACGAGATCGAGATGCCCCGGCCGCAGTTCGGAGCGCGGCCGCGCCCCGAACTGCTGGCGCCCGCCGGCGCGCCGGCGCGTGGCGACTTCAACTGGGTCTGGTTATCAGAACCCGACGAGGGCGTGATCAACAAGGACGAGGCGAGACAGCGCTCGGCGCGGGGTTGTGCCGCGGAAATTGCCCGTCTGTTGGGTGATCCCGAGACGCTTCTGCGGTGGCCAGCGGAGGGGCCGGTCGGCGCATCCGCGCAGGGGCAGGACCGCCCGGCCCGCGAACTGGCGCTGCAGCCGCGTGACATTGCCGTGCTGGTGGGCACGGCCTACGAGGCCGGCGTCGTCAAGGCGGCGCTCGCCAGGCACGGAGTTGGCGCGGCCGAGATCAGCCGCCAGAGCGTGTTCGAGAGCCGCGAAGCGCGCGAACTCGGCCGCATCGTCGCTGCCGTGACCAGCCCTTCGTCCAGTTCAACCCTGCGCGGTGCCCTGGTCACCGGACTGATAGGCTGGAGCGCGGAGCGCCTGCAGCAAGTTGCCAGCGACGACCTTGCCTGGTCGCAAGTGGTGGCTGCCTTTGAAGCCTGCGCCCGCGCGTGGCCAAGGCGCGGTGCCCAGTCGGCCTTGCGCACGCTGTTGCTCGACGACCTGGCGGTTGCCGGCCGGGTTGCGGGCAGCGCCAGTGGTGAGCGTGCCCTGACCAATCTCGCCCATCTGCTCGACCTGATGAGCGACACGCCGGGAACCGCCGACTCGCCGGCGGCCGCGCTTGCCTGGCTGGATGACGCCCGCGCCGACGGTGAAGGTGGCGAGGCGCACGAATTGCGCCTCGAGAGCGACGCCAACCTGGTCCAGGTGGTCACTGTCCACAAGAGCAAGGGCCTGGAGTTCCCGGTGGTATTCGTGCCCTTCGCGTGGTCCCAGACCGAGCCGCGCACGGAAGGGGGAGCGCTGGCGCTGTTGCGCTACCACGAGCGTGCGGGCGAGCGGTGGCTGGCGGTTCGCGAGCTTGACCAGGGCGCTCAGGACTGCGTGGCGCGGGAGCTGGCCAGCCGCGAAGAGGCTTCGGAGGCATTGCGCCTGCTCTACGTCGCGCTGACCCGCGCCCAGTTGCGCGTCTACCTGTTCTGGGGCCAGGTATCCCGCGCCGAGCGCACAGCGCTGGCTTGGCTGCTGCGCGATCGTAGTGCTCCCGCCGAGCCCGAAGCAGCTTTGGAAAGGGCGCCCATCTCGGCTGCTGCGCTGTCCTCCCACATCGCGCGATCCGGTGA
>JAENXP010000691.1 GCA_016649475.1 Burkholderiales bacterium
TCCCAGCCCGGGCGCGCTCTCGACATCCAGTGTGCCGTTCACCAGCCGCACGCGTTCGCGCATGCTCGCCAGGCCGAGGTGCATCTGCTTTGCCGCATGCGCCGCATCGTAGCCGATTCCGTCGTCACGCACGGCAAGGAGCAAGCCGCCGTCCATCTGCCGCAGGGTGACACTCGCGGCGCGCGTACCGGAGTGGCGCGCCACGTTGTTCAGCGCCTCCTGCGCCACGCGGAACAGGCAGAGCTCCGCTTCCTTCCCGACGGTTGCGGGCTCGGCTTCTAGGTCCAGCAACAGCTCGAGCCGGCCGTTGCGGCCGCGCCGTTCGCATTCCGCACGCAGCGCCTCGATGAGGCCGAGCTCTTCGAGGACCGACGGGTGCAGCTGGTAGGCCAGGGAGTGAACGTCCTCGCTGAGGCGCACCAGCTCCGCGCCGACCGAGCGCATCGCTTCTGCGTGCGCTCTATCCGGCGCGGCGAGCTCGGCGCGACCGACCTCTATTGCCAGCACCGCGAGCCGCTGCGTCACGTCGTCGTGCAACTCGCGCGCGAGCAATGCGCGCTCGTCCTCGTGGGCCCGGATCAGGCGCCGGCTCAACTCGCGCAACTCGCTCTCGACCCGCTTTTGCGCCGTCACGTCCCGCAGCACACCATAGGTGGAGACCACCCGTCCTGCGGCGTCGCGCCTGGCGGTGCCGGCGACGTGTTGTATCCACGTTTCCCCGCGCGCGGGATGCAGGAAACGATACTCGACGAAGATCTGCTTCAGTTCCCCGCTGTGCAATTGCCGGCGCTGCTCCAGCACGCGTTCGCGATCGTCCGGATGCAGTTGCTCCATCCAGAACGTCAGTGCCTCGAGGCCGCGATATCGCTCCGGCGGTATGCCGCAGAGCTCGCGCAAGCGCTCGTCGACGTAGGCGAGGCCCTCGTCGAAGTCCACCTCGTAGAACGCTAGGCCCGCAAGCTCGGCGCCCGCCGCCAGGCGCGCCTCGCTCTCACGCAGGCTCTGCTCGTGGCGTTTGCGGGTGAGCGCGTTGGTGAAGACTTGCGCGATCAGTTGCAGCCGCTGCACCAGCGCGTCCGGCCAGCCGCGCTGCGCCCGCAGGGCATTGAATCCCAGCGCGCCGACGGTCGGCGCACCGCCCATCGAGAGCGGGAGGCACAGAGCCGACTGGATGCCGTACCGGCGGCAGGTTTCCCGGTCCACTGCAGCCTCCGCCGGCAGTTCCTCCGGCGAAGAAATGGCAATCGTGCGGCCGGCCTGCATTTCCTGTACGGACCAGGGGTAATGTTCCTGGCGCATAGGCTCGGACGGCCGCGGAACTTCCTGAGCGTGATAGACGTGGGTGGGCATGATGACATCAGGGGCCACCAGCGACCATTGCCACAGCACCGCAAGATCGATGCCGAGAGGCTCGCACACACGGCGCAGCGCGCGTTCGATCTCGCGGTCCACCTCCTCGGACGGCAGGTCGATGAATCTGGAGGAGAGGTCCGAGATCAGCGTCTCGAACTCGAGACGGCTCTCGAGTTGCCCGGAAGAGGGTTGTGCTTCGAAGGTCGCGGACATGGTGCCGAATTATACGCGTGCGGAAATAAATGAAACTCAGGTGACGCGCTTCGGATCATGGCCCGGCCGTAAGCGTGTGCGATGAACTCGATCGAAAAACAATCCGTACCGTGCCCTGGATTGACGCAAATGCATCAATGCGCAACCCGACCCCTGCGTCTAACCGAATTTGAATATAATGAATCGGTCCATTGACTCAACCGGGGGAATTGTGATGACCACCAGACTGAATGGTTTGCTTTCCGCGTTTGCTCTTGCCTTGGGGCTCGCCGCCTGTGCGACTTCCGGCCCCAATTCCGGCGAGATGGAAGTTCGACAGGGCGTGGTCGAGCAGATTACGCCGGCGCAGATTGACAGCAAGAAACCGGCTGGCATAGGCGCCGTCGTCGGCGGCATAGCGGGTGTCGGCATAGGCAGCCTGATCGGCGGCGGCACCGGTCGCGACGTTGCCATGGTGCTTGGCGCCGTGGGCGGCGCTGTCGCCGGCAACCA
>JAENXP010000028.1 GCA_016649475.1 Burkholderiales bacterium
CGCATGCGCCGGTACGCGCCGTCTCGAGAATGACGCTGCGTCCAAGCGCCTCGATAAAGGCGTCCAGCTTCTGCCCGGTGCCGGTAAGTTCGATGGTGTAGGTGTCTTCGGATACGTCGATGATGCGCCCGCGAAAAATATCCGACATGCGCTTCATGTCGTCGCGATCCTTGGCGGTGGCACGCACCTTGATCAGCATCAGTTCGCGCTCAATGTGCGGGGCCTCAAACAGGTCCACTACCTTGACCACTTCGACCAGCTTATTGAGCTGCTTGGTGATCTGCTCGATCACGTCGCCGGAGCCCGAAGTGACGATGGTCATGCGCGACAGCGATTCGTCCTCGGTAGGTGCGACGGTGAGCGACTCGATATTGTAGCCGCGGGCGGAGAACAGCCCCGAAACGCGTGACAGGGCGCCGGCCTCGTTCTCAAGAAGAATGGATATGATGTGTCGCATGGTTGTCGATATCGGCAATGGGTTGGGCAGCGCTAGCTTACAATTCTTCGGCCAGGATCATCTCGGTCAGCCCCTTGCCGCCTCCAACCATGGGATAGACATTTTCGGTCTGGTCGGTGATGAAATCCATGAACACGAGCTCGTCGGTGCGCTTGAACGCCTCCTTCAGCGCCGGTTCGACATCGGCGGGTTTGTCGATGCTGATGCCGACATGGCCGTAACTCTCGGCCAGCTTGACGAAATCGGGCAGCGCATCCATGTAGGACTCTGAATACCGGTTGCCATGGAAAAACTGCTGCCACTGCCGCACCATGCCCATGTAGCGGTTGTTGAGGTTGACGACCTTGATCGGCAAGCGGTACTGCTTGCAGGTCGACAGTTCCTGGATACACATCTGAAAGCTCGCCTCGCCGGTGACGCACACTACCGACGCGCCGGGATTGGCCAGCTGCGCCCCCATCGCCGCGGGCAATCCGAAGCCCATCGTGCCTAGCCCGCCGGAGTTGATCCAGCGGCGCGGCTTGTCGAACTTGTAGAACTGCGCCGCCCACATCTGGTGCTGGCCGACGTCGGAAGTGATAATGGCGTCGCCCTTGGTGATTTCGTAGAGTTTCTCCAGAACGAATTGAGGCTTGATGATCTTGCTTTTGCGGTCGTAGCGCAGGCAGTCCTTGGTCTTCCACAACTTGATCTGTTCCCACCAGGCGCCGAGCGCCTTCGGATCGGGGCGCACCTTGCTCGCATCGAGCAGCTTGATCAGGTCGTCGAGCACGTCCGGCACATGGCCCACGATGGGCACGTCCACCCTCACCCGCTTGGAAATCGACGACGGATCGATGTCGATGTGAATGATCTTGCGCGGCACCTGGCCAAAATGCGCTGGATCGCCGATAACACGGTCGTCGAAGCGCGCGCCGATGGCAACCAGCACGTCGCAATTCTGCATCGCCATGTTTGCTTCATAGGTGCCGTGCATGCCCAGCATGCCGACAAAATGCTTGTCCGTTGCCGGAAAACCGCCCAAACCCATGAGCGTGTTGGTGCAGGGAAATCCCAGCATTTTGACCAACTTCGTCAGTTGCGCCGAGGCGTCAGACAGGATGACGCCGCCGCCGGCGTAAATCATCGGCCGCCTGGCTTCGAGCAACAGTTGCGCCGCCTTCTTGATCTGGCCCGGATGTCCCTTCACCACCGGATTGTAGGAGCGCATGGAAATCGTTTCGGGATACTCGAACTTGCACTTGTCGGTGGTCACGTCCTTGGGAATATCGACCAGCACCGGCCCCGGGCGGCCGGTAGAAGCAAGATAGAATGCCTTCTTGATCGTCAGCGCGAGATCCTTGACGTCTTTCACCAAGAAATTGTGCTTTACGCACGGACGGGTGATCCCCACTGCATCGCATTCCTGGAACGCGTCCAGCCCGATCGCGTGGGTGGGCACCTGGCCGGAAATAATCACCATCGGGATCGAATCCATATACGCCGTGGCAATGCCGGTCACGGCATTGGTGACGCCCGGACCCGAGGTCACCAGCGCCACGCCAACTTTGCGGCTCGAACGCGAATAGCCGTCGGCGGCATGCGTCGCGCCTTGCTCATGCCGCACCAGTACATGCTTGACCTTGTTCTGTTTGAACAACTCGTCGTAAATGAACAGGACCGCACCGCCGGGATAGCCGAAAACATACTCGACTTTTTCCGCCTGCAAGCACTTTATGAGGATTTCTGCGCCCGATAATTCCATGATTCTCGCTGGGATTTTCCCAAAGTGTTGAACACTAATGCCTGCCCCTCATTTGGTCAAGATTTTTTTGTTGCGGCGCAACTTAACGCACGCGACAATTGTGAGGCGCGATACCGCGTTAAGCACTAGAATTCGGAGCCGACTAGCATATGCTTTGGGACAGGTTCCCGCATGCTCCCTGAACAGCCGTTTCGAGGATATCGCCCTGGCTTCGCGCAACGAACTTTCCGAGTTTCTGCTCACTGTCGAAAGGCGCGCCTACAAGCAGGCGAGATATGCCGTGCGCGATGAACAAGCGGCTCTGGACATAGTGCAGGATTCGATGCTGAAGCTGGCGGAAAAATACGGCGCCAAGCCGCCGGCAGAACTGCCAATGCTGTTCCAGCGTATCCTGCAGAACACCATCCGCGATTATTATCGCCGCTACAAGGTGCGCGCGACGTGGACAACGCAGTTGTCATCGATTTTGACGGGCAGGAGCGGAGAAGACGAGACGGATCCGCTGGAAACTTTGGCGCCTGCCGAAGGCTCGGAACAGGCGCTAGGACCGCCAGATCATCTTGAAAAGTCACAACTTATTGTTTTAATCGAGGACGAATTGATAAAATTGCCGCCACGTCAACGCGAAGCCTTCCTGCTGCGTTACTGGGAAGAATTGGACGTTGCCGAAACCGCGCAGGCTATGGGTTGTTCGGAGGGCAGCGTAAAGACCCATTGCTCGCGCGCGGCGCACACTCTGGCGATCGCACTCAAGCGCAAGGGGGTTACATTATGAACGAACGAGAATTCGGCCACCAAATCAAGCAACAACTCGACCGGTCGCTGAATCTCGAACCGGCCGCGCGCGACCGGCTGAAGGTCGCGCGCGAGCGGGCCTTGACAGGCCAGCGCGTGACCGAGCCCGCATTTGCGCTGGCTTGGGTGGACGCCCTTGTCGGGCGCCTGTCGGGCAGTCCTGCATCTGCCAGCATCGCCGTCGCGGGCGCGGGACTGATACTAGCGCTTGTGGCGCTCCAGTACTGGCAGCGATCGCCGACGGTGGAGGAAATTGCCGATATCGACGCCGCGCTCCTCTCCAGTGAATTGCCGATCAACGCCTATCTGGACAAGAGCTTCGATACATGGCTAAAGCGCTCGCAGCCCTGACGCTCGGGCTGTGCCTCGCCCTATCCACCTTCGCCACTGCAGCCGACAAAAAGCAGCCCGAGTGGTCGCAGCTCACGCCTGAACAGCAGCAGATTCTGGCCCCCCTGGCCGGTGAATGGCACAGCTTCGACGATAAACGGCGCAAGAAATGGCTGCTGACTGCCAAACGCTATCCCAAGATGAAACCGGAACAGCAACAGCGCCTGCAGATGCGGATGCAGGGATGGGCCAAGCTGACTCCGGAGCAGCGCCGTATCGCGCGCGAGAACTACAAGAAGCTGGAAAAGCAACCTCCGGAAAAGCGCGAAGTGGTGAAGCAGAAGTGGCACGAAGAACAGAAGCTGAAGCAGGCCAAGCCGAAAAAAGCGCCGCCTGCATCCGCCGCGCCGGACAGCGACAAAACCGCAGCGCCGGCGGCGCCTACCGGCTCTGCACGCTAACGTGCCGGCCGGAGCCGGCGCGGACGCGCGCACTCTCACTTATCCCAGCATCGGACGGCGGCTCATAAGCATGGTGTATGAGTCGCTGCTCCTCGCCGGCGTCGCGTTCTTTGCCGCGCTGCTGTTCTTCGGCGCAACCGGTGGTACCCCTGGCGGATGGCTGAGGCAGGCGTTCCAGATCTATCTTTTCCTGGTGATCGGGCTGTATTTCGCGGGCACCTGGCGTCGCCGCGGACAAACCCTGCCGATGAAAACCTGGAAACTGCGACTGGTCGGCGCAAACGGCCGCAGCATCACCTTGCGCCAGGCAATATTGCGTTATGTCTGTGCCTGGCCCTGCCTGGCACTGGGCGGGATCGGCATCCTTTACGCGCCGTTCGACCGCGACCGGCAGTTCCTGCACGACCGGCTGGCGGGAACGAAGATCGTGAGCGAATGAGGGCAAGGGCGCGCCTGGCCGGTATTCCCCGGCTGTCGCTGCCTGCCTCGGTGCCTGCCGACTCACCGCCTTTCTACCCACCACATCATGGCTATCGCAGCGGTCAGAAACATCACGCTGGGCAGCACGGCGGAGTAGAACGGTGTCCAGCCCTGGATGATGCCGACCGAAGAGGAAAGGCCGTTCAACAGATGGAAGAGCACCCCTAACATGATGCCGGAAAATATCTTCACTCCCACGCCACCGAGGCGCACGTGCACATACGCAAAAGGCAGAGCCAGCGCCATCATCACCAGCGTGGCGAAGGGATAGAGCAGTTTTTTCCACATCGCGATCTCGTAACGCTCGGTCTGCTGCCGGTTCTCCGACAGGTGGCGGGTAAACTGGTACAGATTGATTGCCGACATCTTTTCGGGTTGAACCAGCAGCACTGACAGCAGATCGGGCGTCAACACCGAGTGCCAATCGGTCTGGGCGAACTTGGACACACTGGTGCCGCTGCTGTCGAAACTGGTCCGCACCACGCGGCTCAAGCTCCAGGTATTGTTTTTCTTGAATTCGCCACGCTCCGCAAAGCTGATCGAACGCAGGCGGTAATCCTTGTCGAACTCGTAGATCTTGATGCCATTGAGCGAATTGTCGGGCTTGACCTCGCGCACATTGATGAAGCGAAAGTCGTCCTTTACCCACAGACCGGAGCGGAATTCCTGCGCCACCACCGCACTCATCGCGGCGAGGCGCAACTGCTGCGCAGCGCGCTCCGCGAAAGGCGTGACCAATTCGCCAAAGACGAAAGTAAGAACCACGAATATCGCTCCGATGCGCGCCAGCGCCGCACCGGCCGCATACGGCGACAGCCCGGAAATCCGCATCACCGTGTATTCGGAATTGGCGGCAAGCTGCGACAAGGCGTAGAGCGTGCCGATCAGCACCGCGATCGGAGCGAGCTCATACACGTGCCCGGGCAAAGACAGCAGCACGAACAACAATACATGCTGCAAGCGGTAATTGCCCTTGCCCAGATAATTGAGCTCATTGATCAGGTCGAAAAAGGCGAACAGCATCAGGAAAGCGACCAGGACCAGCAGGGTCGCCAAGTAGATCTCGCGCGCGAGATATTTTCGCAGCAGGATCAACGTCCCCTCCTGAACGCCGAGTTGATCCGCATGCGGCGGTAGAACAGCACCAACAACAGCAAGAGCATGGCGACGTGCACAGCCCACCAGCCAATATGGAAAGACAGCTTGCCCTGCGACACCCACGCCTGGCTTACGCTGATCAGATTGCTGTACACCATGTAGGTGAGCAGCGCGAACACCAAATTGGTCGAGCGGCTGGCACGCGGATTGACGAAAGCCAGCGGAATTGCGAGCAGCGTCAGGTTGAGCGCCGCCAGCGGCAGGCCGATGCGCCACAGCAGTTCGGCCAGATTCCCCTGATGGGGATCATCCAGCAGCGCCTGGGTGGACAGCGCTCGCGCCGGAATCTGCCCCACCTTGGCTTCGCGCGTCTCGATGCGCGCCGCATAGCGCTTGAATTCCATCACGCGATACTCCGCCTCGCCCGGCTTGCCCTCATAGCGCCTGCCGTCCGCAAGCACGATGAAACGATCGCCGTTTGCGGCGGTTTCGGTGAAACCGTGCCGGCTCACCATCACCCCCAGCCTGCCGTGCTGCATTGAAGTGACGAAAACATTCTGTACCCTGGTCGAATCGTCGGCGATGCCCTCGACGAAGAACACGCGTTCGGCGTTGGCCGATTCGCGGAATACGCCCGGCGCGATGCGCGACAACTCGTCGCGGCTCTCGAGCAGGCGGCGGTAGGCTTCGCTCTGGCTATTGGCCCATGGCGCAAGGAACAGCGACAACAGCGCTATCACGAGCACCAGCGGCAACGCGAAAATCAAAACCGGCCGCACCCAGGCCGTTAGCGGAAGTCCGCAACTGAACCAAATCACCATCTCCGAATCGCGGTAGCTGCGGCTGATGGTCATCAGCACCGAAATGAACAAAGTGAGCGACAACAGCACCGGCAGGTAATTGAGCGCGGAGAACCCAAGAAGCGCGACCACGGCCTCCGTCAAGAGCTTGCCGGTCGCAGCCTGGCCGAGAAAACGAATTAGTTGCGTTGTGAGCGTAATCGCAAGCAAGGTGGCAAAAACCGCTACCGCCAGATTGCCGAATTCGCGCAGCAGGGATCGCTGAAAAATCGCCACTTCTAGGACCTTTTTGCGACATGAGGGGATATTTCCCCTCACGCTCCCCTGGATCGGCCCGTCAAAATATCCTTCTTGCGTCGGGT
The DNA here is from genome assembly GCA_016649475.1 of Burkholderiales bacterium. Taxonomy (GTDB): domain Bacteria; phylum Pseudomonadota; class Gammaproteobacteria; order Burkholderiales; family SG8-39; genus 2-12-FULL-64-23. Next base: position 6,528 of record JAENXP010000028.1, read on the forward strand.
TCCGACGAATGCCTGGGCTCCGGATTCACATCGATGCCGCGCTTTAGCGCAACGGCTTTGACTTGACGGGAACAAAGCAGGGATAATCAGGCGTAGTCGGTCGATTGAATGGAAGGAGCAGCCATTGCAATTTAGCACAAAACGCGGCGCGCCGGAGATGCGCGCCACACCCTGTATCGCCGTGGGCGTGTATGCGGGCCGCAGACTGAGCACAGCCGCCGGCGCGCTCGATCGCGCGGCGCAGGGCGCGCTGAGCGACCTCCTGAGGCGCGGCGACATGGAAGGCAAGCTCGGTTCCGCGCTGGTTTTGTACCGCGTTCCGGGCATTGCGGCAGAGCGTGTACTGCTCGTGGGACTGGGCGATGAGGCTGACTTGCGTGAGCGCGAGTACCGCGAGGCCGCGCGTGCCGCAATCAAGGCCGCGCAGGAAACCGGTGCCGGCACGCTTACGTTGTGCTTCTCAGAGATCAAAGCCGGCCGCCGCGACGCGTCCTGGAAAGCGCGCCAGGTGGCGCTGGTAGCCGCCGAATGCGCCTACCGCTTCGACTACATGAAAAGCAAGAAGAGCGAACCGCGCCCGCTCGCGCATGTCGAACTGCTTACCGTGGCGCGCGACGCGGCCGGCGCGGCGCGCGGACTGCGCCAGGGGCAAGCCATAGGCGCGGGGGTGAGCCTGGCCAAGGATCTGGGCAACCTTCCGGGCAACGTCTGCACGCCGACCTACCTTGGCGAGCAGGCCAGGAAGATCGCGAAGGAGTGGAAGCTAGGCCTGGAACTGCTGGAGCGCAAGGACATGGAGAAGCTGGGCATGGGGTCCCTGCTGTCGGTGGCGCAGGGCTCGCGCCAGCCGCCCAAGCTGATCGTGCTCCATTACGCGGGCGGCGCCAAAAAGGCAAGACCCGTGGTGCTGGTCGGCAAGGGTATCACCTTCGATACCGGCGGCATATCACTCAAGCCGTCGCCGGAGATGGACGAGATGAAATTCGACATGTGCGGCGCCGCAAGCGTGCTTGGCGCGCTGCGCGCCTGCGCCGAAATGAAGCTCAGGCTCAATGTCGTCGGCATTATCCCGACCACTGAGAACATGCCGGGCGGCGCCGCGACCAAACCGGGCGACATCGTCACCAGCATGTCCGGACAGACGATAGAGGTGCTGAATACCGACGCCGAGGGACGCCTGGTCCTGTGCGACGCGCTGACCTATGCCGAGCGCTTCGAGCCCGAGACCGTGGTCGACATCGCCACGCTGACCGGCGCGTGCGTGATCGCGCTCGGGCACGTCGCGAGCGGCCTGTACAGCAACAAGGACGCGCTCGCGCGCGAACTGCTCGCCGCCGGCGATGAAGCCTACGACCGCGCCTGGCATATGCCTTTGTGGGACGACTACCAGGAGCAGCTGAAAAGCAATTTCGCCGACATGGCCAATATCGGCGGCCGGCCGGCAGGCAGTGTCACCGCGGCCTGTTTTCTCTCGCGTTTCGCCAAGAAATTCGACTGGGCGCATCTGGACATCGCCGGCACCGCCTGGAAATCGGGCAAGGACAAAGGATCTACTGGGAGGCCGGTCGCGCTGCTGACCAGCTTTCTGATGAAACGGGCGGGAAAATGACCATAAGACCGGTGTGCGGCGGGAATGGCGAAAACCCGCTTTCCCCTCGCCCATCGCGCATTGATCGCACATGACGCGCATCGACTTCTATTTCGAGGCCGAAGACAAGCTCCAGGTCGCTTGCCGACTGTCGGCCAAAGCGGCGAAACAGAAGTTGCGGGTGCTCATTTTCGCCCCCGACGAAACGCAGGCGCGAAGAATAGACAAAATGCTCTGGACCTGGCAGCCCGCAGGATTTCTGCCGCACTGCATGACGCGCAGCCCGCTCGCCGCGCAGACGCCGGTGCTCATCACTCACGACCCCGAGGACACACCGCATGACGAGGTGTTGCTGAATCTGCATTCTGCATGGCCGCCCGCGTTCAGCCGCTTCCAGCGACTGGTGGAAATCGTCGGGCGCGACGAGGAAGACCGCGAAGCGGCGCGCGGGCGATTTCGCTTTTACCGCGACCGCGGCTATGCGATCGCCAAGCACGACCTGTCCAAGGCGCAAGCTTAAGTACCCGTTGCAGATCGAAATTTGCAGCGGCCAAATCAAGGGAGTATGAGGGGATGCATACCCTCAAGTTGAAATGAGCTCTGAGCCGGACGATCTGCTGAGCAAGGCCGATGCGCTGATGGCGCGCCACGGGCATGCGCCGGCCGCGCCGTATGCCGAGATTCCCGTCCTCGACGAAGTCGTGGACTTTCCCCTCGAGCTCGACGATCTGCCGGTGCTGACCGAGTATGTGGTAACCGTGCCTCCGGACGAAGAACAGATCGACGCGCTCGCTGCGAGCATCCGCGCCTCGCTACTCGCCGAATTGCAGTCCGGGATCGACGCATTGATCGAACAGCGCCTGCGCGATGAACTCGCGCCGATGGTCGAACGCGTGTTCGACGGCCTGCGCGGAGAGCTGCAGCTGATCACGCGCGAAATCCTGAGCGAGGCTGTCCATGCCGCCGTAGAGCAGGGGCTGGAACGGCGCAAATAGCACGGGCCGGAAGGCCAATCCGCTATAATTCTCGCTTTGCTCATTCGAGCCGGTCGCCCTTCGGGCCAAGTGCCGCTCGACACCCGTTACCCCCAGAGAAGAGATGGAACTAGCCAAGAGCTTTGAACCGCACGCCGTCGAGGCGCACTGGTATCCCGAATGGGAGAGTCGCGGATATTTCGTGCACTCGGCGGATCGCACCAGCCCCGCCTACTGCATCCAGCTGCCGCCGCCGAACGTAACCGGCACCCTGCACATGGGCCACGCGTTCCAGCAGACGCTGATGGACACGCTGGTGCGCTATCACCGCATGCGCGGCTTCAACACCAATTGGGTGGCGGGCACCGACCATGCCGGCATCGCGACCCAGATCGTGGTCGAGCGCCAGCTGCAGTCCGAGGGCCGGACCCGGCTCGAGCTGGGCCGCGACAAGTTCCTCGAGCGCGTGCGCGCGTGGAAGCAGGAGTCCGGCTCGACTATCACGCGCCAGATGCGGCGCTTGGGCGCCTCGGCCAACTGGGCCTACGCCGACACCGAAGGCCAGCACGCCGGCTATTTCACCATGGATGAGCGCATGTCGCGCGCAGTGATCGAGGTGTTCGTGCGCCTGCACCAGGAAGGCCTGATCTACCGCGGCAAGCGCCTGGTCAACTGGGATCCGGTGCTCGGCACCGCGGTGTCCGACCTGGAGGTGGACAGCGAGGAGGAAGACGGCAAGATCTGGGAAATCAGCTACCCGTTCGAAGACGGGACCGGCGCGCTGGTAGTCGCCACCACCCGCCCCGAAACCATGCTCGGCGACGCTGCCATCGCCGTCAACCCCAGGGACGCGCGCTATGAGCGGATGCTCGGCAAGCGGGTCCTGCTGCCGCTCACCGGCCGCTCGATCCCCGTGATCGCCGACGATTACGTCGATCCGGAGTTCGGCACCGGTTGCGTCAAGATCACGCCGGCGCACGATTTCAACGACTACCAGGTCGGCCAACGGCATGGGCTGGCGCAGATCAGCGTATTGACTCTCGACGCCAAAATCAGCGACAACGCCCCTGCGGCCTACCGCGGACTGGACCGCTTCGAAGCGCGCGGGCGTATCCTGCAGGATCTGCAAGCGCAGGGGTGCCTGGTATCGGAAAAGCCGTACAAGCTGAGGGTGCCGCGCTCCGGCCGCACCGGCGTGATCGTCGAACCCATGCTGACCGACCAGTGGTTCGTCAAAATGGACGGCCTGGCGCAAAGCGGCCTGGCGGCGGTGGCCGGAGGCGAAGTCAAGTTCTACCCCGATCACTGGACTACGACCTACAACCACTGGCTGGAAAACATCCAGGACTGGTGCATTTCGCGCCAGCTCTGGTGGGGCCACCAGATACCGTGCTGGTACGATGGCGAGGGCAATACCTATGTCGCCCGCAGCGAGGAAGAAGCGAGGGCGCTGGCTACGGCGCAGGGATACAAGGGCGCGCTCAAGCGCGACGAGGACGTGCTCGATACCTGGTTTTCCTCGGCGCTGGTGCCGTTCACCTCGCTAGGCTGGCCGGAAAAAACAGGGGATCTCGACGCGTTCCTGCCGTCCTCGGTGCTGGTTACGGGCTTCGACATCATTTTCTTCTGGGTCGCGCGCATGGTCATGATGACCCTGCATTTCACCGGCAAGGTGCCGTTTCGCCAC
>JAENXP010000290.1 GCA_016649475.1 Burkholderiales bacterium
CGAACAGCTGATCGAGCAGAAGCGCAACGAAATGATCTGACCCCCCCAGCAACCTGGGGAAAAACTCCCCGCACCGTGTTCCGGGGCGCTTCAGGCGGCGAGCAGCTCGGCGCAAAGCTGGCGCACGGCCTCCGCCGCGGCCTGCGGGCGCTCGAACGGAAACAGGTGGCCGCCCTCGATGCGCCTGAGCTTGAAATTGCGGCGCGTGTTCGCCAGGCCCACCTGATGCAGCACGTTCGAGTGGCGCCCGCCGATGAAGCCGGCCGGCAGTTTCAGGCGGTTGCAGTAATAGACCAGGTCGTGCGGCACGCTGCGGTAGATCTGGTACTCGATTTCCGGGTCGAACAGCAGGCGCACGCCTCCGCCCTCGTGCGAGGTGCCGCGCACGGCGTAATCGCGCAGGCAGTCGGGGTCGAAATTTCGGAAGATCTTGCGGCGGCGGAAATGGGCGATCATGTCCTCTACCGAGGGCCAGTCGCGCCGCCGCTCGCGCGTGGCATGGGCGGGGGTGATGCGATCGACCAGGCCCAGTCGCTTGAGCATACCGAAGGCGGTTCCCTTGAAATGACCGATGATGGGCGCATCGAGCAGGATGATGCACTTGAACAGTTCCGGGCGCTGCACCGCGGCCATGAAAGTGAGATAGCCGCCGAGCGAATGCCCCATGCCCACCACCGGCGCACGGCAGTGCGTGCTCAGATAGTCGACCAGTTGCGCCACCAGATGCGGCCAGCCGTCGGTGACCGGATAGGCAGGGTCATGGCCGATGCAATTGATGCTGCCAATGCGAAAATCGGACTCCAGATAGCCCAGGAATTTGTGATAGCTGGCGGCAGGAAAGCCGTTGGCGTGCGAAAAATGCAAAATGTCGCGGCTCATCGCGTTCGATCACCTTTAGAACCCGCGGCAAAAGCAATCTTGCCGCGGCTTGTCCTAAGGTAGCACGAGGCGGCCTGTCCCCTCGTTCTGTTACCCGCCTCTCACTCCGGACCCAGGCGCGCCAGCTTGCTCTGACCGGAGAGCGCGGCGAATATCCGGGCATAGTCGGTAAGGCGCGCCACCGCATGGGCGCGCTGCCCCAGCGCAAGGCTGCCATCCAGTTGCAGCAGCATCTGCATATACCGGTCCCGGTGCAAGTCGGCTACACGCCGGTATTCCGGCGACACGCCCCCTTCCCAGTCGCTCAACCAGCGGCGCAATGCGGGCTCGAGTTCCTCCGCGCTGCGGTAGGTTTTCAGCAGGGTGAGGAATTCGCCTTGCCGCCGTTGCCGGTTCTGCAGGCGCAACGCGTAGGGCAGCGGCAGCCTGGCGCTGGCAGCCTGCAGCTGCGCCTCCTGCTCGACGGAGAGATCGCCGAACCATTCGCGCATCAGCTCGAGGTTGCGCTTGTCCCGGCGCGCGCGCTGCTCCGCTACGCTGCCGCTCAGATGTTTGCTGGCGTACTCGGCGTTGGACTCGGCGAACTTCTGCTCCAGGTGCTGCAGCTGCGCCGGGCTCAGCGTGACCAGCACCGCCGCCAGATCCGGCGCGGCCTGCGCCACCATGTTGCGATAGCGGGCGATGACGCTGTCCCAGGCCCACAAGAGTTCGGGCTGCGTCAGCCCATGGGCAAGCTTGCCGGCCGCGCTCGCCATCAGCGCGCTGTAGCGCGGCAGCTCCTCGCTGCGGTGCCAGGCATGGAAACGTGCCAGACGCGCCCTGAAATCGTCCTGCTGCGCCCCCTCGAGCGCGAAATAATCGTCCGCCATCCAGCGAACCGCGGTATCGGCATTGTTGTAGGCGAGGCGCGCGCCGCTGCAGCCGGAGAGCGCGGCCACGGCGAACAGCAGGAATGCAAATTGGCGCAAGCGATGCACAGTATGTTTCTACCAGTAATTTTCCACGCTGATCTGCCCGGGATCGCGCCGGCGGTGCTTCTTCAGGCCGCGCTGCTGCAGCGCGTTTATCGTGTCTTCAACCATCTCCGGATTGCCGCAGATCATCACGCGCGACGATTGTACTTCCAGCTTGATTCCCGCCCTGGCTTCCAGCCGCCCGTCTTCGATCGCCTTGGGAATGCGCCCGGCCAGTGCCGAATCGCTCAGTTCGCGGCTGATCACGGGCACGAACACGAACTGTCCGTCGTAGCGCGCCTGCAGCGAGCCGATCTGCTCCTGGTAACTCAGTTCCTCCGCATTGCGCACCGCATGCACCAGCACCACGCGGCGAAAGCGCTGCCACGGCGCCTCGGTCCCGAGTATGGACAGAAAGGGCCCCAGCGCGGTGCCGGTGGCGAGCAGCCACAAGTGCTCACCCGGCGGCACTTCTTCCAGAGTGAGGAAACCCGCGGCCTGCGGCGCAAGATAAACGGAGTCGCCGGCTTCGAGTTTGCACAGGCGCGGCGTCAGCGGGTGACCGGGCAGTACGACGTAATAGAACTCGTGCGGCCGTGCCGCAGGCGCATTGACGAAGGAATACGGGCGCCCCACCATCTCGCCGTCGATCGCCAACGCGAGCTTGGTGAACTGGCCGGCCCGGAACGGCTTGACTTTGGCTTCGACCTGCAGCGAATAAAGCAGCCCTGTCCAGCGCCGCTGCGCCACCACGTTTCCTTCGATCCATTTGCTCATTGGATCAGGTAGGGTTCGGTATTGAGCGACTCAACCTCGCCGCCGAGCATGACGATGCTGCCGCTGCGGCGGTTGTTGCCGGTATCGCTGAATTCGAATCCATAGGTGCGGCGCAGAGCCATGCGCCCTTCGCCATTGCGCGCGAAACCGAGCGCAATGCACTCGACCGTTTCGTCCAGAAACATCAGGCCGTCGCGCGCGCAAGCGCGCTTGCCCGATGCCAGCGCGCGCTCGCGCGCGCGCATGCTGTCGAACCAGAGCCAGACGAGCGCAGCCAGGATTAAAAGGGTGGACAGTTCCAGCATGGGACCATTTTACATGGGGTCCGCGCCGGCAAGATTCAAGCCCCGGGCCTGCATTACCGGCACCGCACGGGGGAGTTTCTTCGTGGTCGCTGCTTACCGGCTCAAATCACGCCTCGGTGGCGATCACCCCGGCCGTGGCCAGCCGCGCGATATCGGCTTCGGAATAGCCCAGTTCGGCCAGAAGCGCGCGCGTGTGACTGCCGGCCGCCGGCAGGTCGAGTTTGCTGCCGAAGCGGCGGCCGTCCATTTCCAGCGGAAGCTTGGGCACCCGCACGCCGCGGCCGCCCTCGAGGGTGATCTCGGCAAAACCACCCGAGGCGTTCAGGTGCGGGTCGTCGAACAATTCCTGCGGCATGACGATGGGCGCGTAAGGCAGGCCGGCACGCTCGCAGGCGCGCATCAGTTCCGCCTTGCTCATCTGCGCGAAGCGCGCGCGCACCTGCGGCAGCAGGCGCTCGCGCGCGTGCACGCGCTGATTGTTGGTCGCGAGCGTGGCGTCCGCGGCAAGAGCGGCCATGCCGAACTGGTCGCAGAACACCTTCCATTGCGTATCGCTTACCACGCCGACGAACAGTTGCCCGCCGTCGGCGGTGTCGAACACGTCGTAAATGGCCCATGCCGACAGGCGGCTCGGCATGGGCGCGGCCGGCTTGCCGGTGACGGCATACTGCAGCATGTGTTGCGCCACCAGGAACACGTTGTTCTCGAACAAGGCGCTTTGCACCAGCTGACCGCGGCCGGTGCGGTTCTTCTCCTGCAGCGCAGCGAGGATGCCGATGGCCCCGAACATGCCGCCCATCACGTCGTTCACCGACGCGCCTGCGCGCAGCGGCCGGCCTTCGGGCCCGGTCATGTAGGCGAGCCCACCCATCATCTGCACCACTTCGTCCAGGGCGGTACGCTGCTCGTACGGGCCGGGAAGGAAGCCTTTGAGGGAACAGTAGATGATTTCGGGCCGCAGTTTTTTTACCGCCTCATACCCCAGGCCGAGCTGGTCCAGGGTGCCGGGGCGAAAATTCTCCGTGACCACATCCGCCGTCGCCAGCAGCGTCTTGACGATCTGCATGCCCTCGGGCGATTTGAGGTCCAGCGCCAGGCTCTTCTTGTTGCGGTTGTAGGTGGCCCAGAAGCCGGCGCCGGTGCCGGTCAGCCGGCGCGTACTGTCGCCGTCGATCGGTTCCACCTTGATCACCTCGGCACCGAGATCGCCCAGCACCAGGCCGCAGGCCGGACCCATCACCATGTGCACGAATTCGATCACCCGGATCCCTGCGAGCGGCCCTGCCTGAGTTGCGCTCATGCGGCCGTGCGCGGTCTCTCGTGTGCCAGCCATATTCACCTGCCGCGGATCAGGCCGAGGGGCTGGGGTAGCGCCGATGGATGGCGTCGATGCCGGCCAGCGTCTCGGCATCGAGTTCGACCCTGACGCTGTCGATGTTCTGCTTCAATTGCGCAAGGTCGGTCGCGCCGACGATGGACGAGGCGACGAACCAACGCGTGCGCACGAAGGCGAGCGCCATCTCGGTGACGCTCAAGCCGCGACTTTGCGCAAGCTGAAAATACTCGTCCGCCGCGACGCGGACCAGGTCGCGCTTGTAGCGTTCGCCGAAGTCGGCGTAGCGGCC
>JAENXP010000035.1 GCA_016649475.1 Burkholderiales bacterium
TCTATTAATTACTCTTTGTCGCTGATTTGTAACTGATTTTTCACCCATGTTCAACTGTAGGAGCAATCATGAAACTCAAAGGCTCAAAAACCGAGGAAAATCTGAAAGCCGCCTTCGCCGGAGAATCCCAGGCCAATCGCCGCTATCTGTATTTCGCAAACAAGGCCGACATCGAAGGCCAGAACGACGTGGCTGCGCTGTTTCGTTCGACTGCCGAAGGTGAAACCGGCAACGCGCACGGCCACCTGGAATACCTAGAGCAGGTTGGTGATCCGGCGACCGGACTGCCGATTGGGTCCAGTCGACAGAATCTGACAGCTGCCGTTGCCGGCGAAACGCACGAATACACGGACATGTATCCGGGCATGGCCAAGGGCGCGCGCGACGAGGGATTCGAGGAGATCGCCGATTGGTTCCAAACGCTGGCTAAGGCCGAGCGCTCGCACGCCAATCGATTCCAGAAGGCTCTTGACGCGCTGACGGATTGATTATGTGACGGGCGCGGGGAGGGAGCGTGGCTTTTCCTCTCTTCCCCTCCCGTCCAGCGGATTTGCACTTAGGCCTTACTCCTTCTTCATCACTCTGCATCCCACACAAAAATGAGCACACGCGAAGGGAGCCTCGAAGCTCCCACACGGCATCCCATCGAATGGAAATCGCCGGATTTCTACGACGAAGACAAGCTCAACGCCGAGCTTCATCGCGTTTATGATATCTGCCACGGTTGCCGCCGCTGCGTGAGCTTGTGTACCGCCTTTCCCACCTTGTTTGACCTCGTCGATGAGAGCAAGACCGGCGAGGTTGACGGCATCGACAAGTCCGATTACGCCAAAGTGGTCGACCAGTGCTATCTGTGCGACCTGTGTTACATGACCAAGTGTCCCTATGTGCCGCCGCATCAGTGGAACGTGGATTTCCCGCACCTGATGCTGCGCGCCAAGGCGGTCAAATTCAAGCAAGGTGAAGTCCGGTTTCGTGACCGACTCCTCTCCTCAACCGACGCGATCGGCAAGCTCGCTGCCATACCCGTGGTGGCACAAACCGTCAATGCGCTGAACAGCAACGGCGCGGCGCGCGCGCTGATGCAAAAAGTCATCGGTGTGCACCAGGAGCGCAAGCTTCCGCCGTATAGCCCATCGCGTTTTCGCAGCGGGGCGCCCCAGAGCCCGGCGCATGCGGTGAAAGACAGTGCGCGCACTCCGGGTAAAGTCGCCATCTTTGCGACCTGCTACGTGAATTACAACGAGCCCGGCATAGGCTATGACCTGATCAAGTTGCTCGATCACAACGAAATCCCTTATGTGATCGTGGAGAAGGAGGCCTGCTGTGGCATGCCCAAGCTGGAATTGGGTGATTTGGAAAGCGTCGAGCGCCTCAAGCAAGTCAACGTTCCGCCGCTGGCCCGACTTGCGCGCGAGGGCTACGCCATACTCACGGCAGTGCCCTCCTGCACGCTGATGTTCAAGTCCGAGCTGCCGCTGCTGTTCCCGGAAGACGGCGAGGTCAGGGCCGTTTCGGAAGCGATGTTCGATCCGTTCGAATACCTGGTGCTGCGCCACAAGGACGGCCAGCTCAAGACGGACTTTACCCAGCCGCTGGGGAAGGTTTCGTACCATATCCCGTGTCATTCGCGGGTGCAGAACATGGGGCAGAAGACGCGCGAGGCGCTACAGTTGGTGCCGCAGACCACGGTAACCACGGTGGAGCGTTGCTCGGGGCACGACGGCACCTGGGGCGTGAAATCGGAGTACTACGCCAACTCGATGAAAATCGGCCGACCGGTGTTCAAGGCCATGGCCGCGGGCGATCCGGATTACATCAGCTCAGACTGTGCCATCGCGGCGCGCCATATCCAGCAAGGAATGGGCGAATCCCGAGCGCAAAGGGAGCATCCGCTGACTCTGATGCGCATTGCCTATGGACTATGAGAATATGAGCACAACGCAAAAGAACACACATTCGATCGCCAGAGACAGCCTGCTTAGTCTGGAAGACTACGCCCGGCAACGCCAGGGTTTCCGCGCCAGGGTCATAGCGCACAAGAGAGACCGCACGGTCCATCTGGGCGCGCATGTGACGCTAATCTTCGAGGACGAACTGACCCTGCGATACCAGATCCAGGAAATGCTGCGCATCGAGCGCACTTTCGAGGAGCAGGGCATCCAGGACGAGCTCGACGCCTACAATCCACTGATCCCGAACGGGCGCAATTTCAAGGCGACCATGATGATCGAGTATGCGGATGAACTGGAGCGCAAGGACGCATTGGCGAAGTTAAGAGGGATTGAAGACCGGGTCTGGGTGCAGGTGGAAGGCTGCGCCCGTGTCTATGCGATCGCCGACGAGGACCTCGAGCGCGAGAACGAGGAAAAGACCTCGGCCGTGCACTTCCTGCGCTTCGAACTGAGCGATGAGATGGCCAAGGCGATGAAATACGGCGTGGCTTTGTCGCTGGGTGTGGACCACCAGAACTATCAGGCCGAGATTGGCGCGGTCACCGCTGGCGTTCGCGCCTCCCTCGCACACGATCTGGACTGAAGCATGCGTGCAGTGTTCGCGCTGCTGTTGGTTCTGTCTTTTGCGGCCGGCGCCCAGACTCGCGGTTCCGAAGGCGATCCTGGCGTCAGCGCCCGCCGGGGCGAGGCACAGGTACCTCTGCCGCAATTCCCCGAGCCGGAGAATTATCTGTCGTTCGAGGTGAGCGCGACCACGCCTTTCGACTTCTTCGTCGACGCGAAATCGGTGAGCGTCAGCGCCGACGACGTAGTGCGCTATACCGTAATCGCGAAAAGCGCCAGCGGCGCGAAAAATATCAGTTTCGAGGGCATGCGCTGCAGCGACAAGGAGTTCCGCATCTATGCGGTTGGCCGGTCAGACAATACCTGGTCCGAGGTGCGCAATTCCAGCTGGCAGCCGATCACGGTTGATCAGCGCAACGTGCAGCGGGCGGTGCTCTACCGCCATTTCTTTTGTCCTTTCGCCGGCAACGTCGCTGACATCGGAGAGGCGCTACGAACGCTCCGAGCCGGCACATCGCGGGCGGCAATCCCCTACTATTGACACCGTCCGGCACCGGGCCGCGATGATCCGGGCCCGCTACAGCAAGACCAGATTGTCGCGGTGGATCAGCTCGGATTCATCCACATACCCGAGGACGGACAGGATCTCGCTGCTCGGTTTGCCGAGGATGCGGCGGGCCTCGTTGGCACCGTAATTCACCAACCCGCGCGCAAGTTCCTTGCCTTCAGGCGAAATGCAGGCGACCACCGCGCCGCGCTCGAACGTACCCTCAATGCTTTTCACGCCTATTGGCAACAGACTTTTGCCTTCTTTGGCGAGCGCGCGTACCGCGCCGGCATCCAGCATCAGCCGGCCGTTGACTTGCAAATGGTCGGCCAGCCACTGTTTGCGCGCGGCGATCGGCATGGTCTCGGCGACCAATTGCGTGCCGATCTCCTCGCCTCGCGCCAGCCGCAGCAGCACATCCGGCTCGCGTCCGGAGGCAATCAGGGTATGCGCACCGGAGCGCGCGGCGCGTTTGGCGGCAAGGACTTTGGTCAGCATGCCGCCCTTTGCGATGTGGCTCCCGGCTTTGCCGCACATGCGCTCGAGCTCCGCGGCACCGGCCTTGGCCTCGTGCACCAGCTCGGCCGACGGGAACTCGCGCGGATCGCGCGTATACAAACCGTCCTGATCGGTGAGTATGACCAGGCAATCGGCCTCGATCAGGTTGGTGACCAGCGCCGCCAGGGTGTCGTTGTCGCCAAACTTGATTTCGTCGGTGACGACGGTGTCGTTCTCGTTGATTATCGGAATGACACCCAGCGCGAGCAGCGTGCGCAGTGTCGAACGCGCATTTAAATAGCGCTGGCGGTCCGCCAAGTCGGCATGCGTCAACAGCACCTGGGCAGTTTTCAGGCCGTGCTCGCGAAAAGCGCTCTCGTACACCTGCACCAGGCCCATCTGGCCTACCGCCGCCGCGGCCTGCAACTCGTGCATCGCCTGCGGGCGCCGCGTCCATCCCAGCCGCTGCATGCCCTCCGCGATGGCGCCGCTGGACACCAGCACTACTTCCCTGCCGCCGGCCCGCAGCTGCGCAATTTGTGCCGCCCAGCGCGCTATCGACGCCTGATCCAGACCCTGGCCCTGGTTGGTGACGAGCGAACTGCCGACCTTGACTACGAGGCGGCGCGCCGATTTGAGCAACGCCGCCATGTCAGGCCGCCTGCTTTTCGGTCAGATGATCCATGATGGCGAAGCATAGCTCGCGGCAGCCCTCCCCGGTGAGTGCCGAGATCGCGAACCATCTGCCTTTCCACCGGTATGCCTTGAGGAAGCGCTGTACCGACTTGCCGCGCTCGTCCTGCTGCAGCATGTCGGTTTTGTTGAGCACCAGCCAGCGCGGTTTGTCGTACAGCGCCGGGTCGTATTTCTTCAGCTCGTTGACAATGGCGCGCGCGTCCTTGACCGGATCCACACCATCATCGAAGGGCGCAATGTCGACCAGGTGCAGCAGCAGCCGCGTGCGCGCCAGGTGGCGCAGGAACTGATGGCCCAGCCCCGCGCCTTCGGCCGCGCCCTCGATCAACCCGGGAATGTCGGCGACGACAAAGCTTCTGTCTTCGGCCACGCGCACCACGCCCAGGTTGGGGTGCAGGGTGGTAAAGGGGTAGTCGGCAACCTTCGGGCGCGCGGCAGATACGGCGCGGATGAATGTGGATTTGCCCGCATTGGGTACGCCGAGCAAGCCGACGTCGGCGAGCAACTTCAGTTCCAGGCGCAACTCGCGCGATTCCCCCGCCTCGCCCAGGGTGCACTGGCGGGGCGCGCGATTGGTGCTGGTCTTGAAATGCAGATTGCCCAGGCCTCCTTTTCCGCCGCGGGCGAGCAGCGCTTTTTGCTCATGCGCGACCAGGTCGGCGATCTGCTCGCCGGTCTGGGCATCGGTGATGACCGTGCCCACGGGGACGCGCAGCACTATGTCCTCCGCGCCCTTGCCATACTGATCCGAGCCGCGCCCGTTCTCGCCCCCTTTGGCGCGATGGATGCGCGCATAGCGGTAATCGATCAGCGTGTTGATGTTGCGGTTGGCCAGCGCGTAAATGCTGCCGCCATGTCCACCGTCGCCGCCGTCGGGTCCGCCACGGGGAACGAACTTCTCGCGCCGGAAATGGGCGACGCCATTCCCGCCCTTGCCGGCGTGCACCTCGATCTTTGCTTCGTCGATGAATTTCATGTTCGAATCACGCTCCGACCGGCGCGACAAATAAAAAAGCCCTACCGCGTGGATAGGGCTTTTCTAGGAGCCTGCCGGAGTTCAGGCCGGCACCACGCTTACCGTTTTCTTGCTCATCGGGCCTTTGACCCCGAATAATACTTTGCCGGCAACCTTGGCGTACAGGGTATGGTCTTTGCCCATGCCCACGTTCTCGCCCGCATGCATCTTGGTGCCGCGCTGGCGCACGATGATGCTGCCGGCTGAAATCAACTGGTCGCCATAGCGTTTTACGCCAAGGCGCTTGGACTGTGAATCGCGCCCGTTTCTGGAACTGCCGCCTGCTTTTTTGTGTGCCATATTTAACCTTTCTGATTGACCCGCTGACTTTATCCCGTGATCCCGGTAATCTCGATTTCGGTGAAATTCTGCCGATGCCCCTGATGTTTCTGGTAATGCTTGCGCCGGCGCAGTTTGAAAATGCGCACCTTGTCATGGCGACCCTGGGCAAGGACTTTCGCCTGTACTGAGGCCCCGGTGACCAGCGGTCTTCCCATTTTCAGATTGTCACCGTCGGCGACCAGCAAGACCTGGTCAAGCACGATTTCAGCTCCGACACCCGCCGGCAGTTGATCTATTTTCAATTTTTCGCCGGCGGCGACACGGTACTGCTTGCCGCCGGTTTTAATGACCGCGTACATGTTGAGGCTCCAATAAAGACAAAGCTGCAGTAAAACTAAGGAACCCGAGATGATACAGCAATTTAGCTTTGGCAGTCAAAAGCTTTGTGCTATGATTTCTGGCCTCAAAAATCCGTTTTCAGCCCAGGTTTCTGCACCCCAATCCCGTGCCCATAGAACCCATCCGATCCTTGATCGACGCCGACATGTGCGCGGTTGACGCCATGATCCGTCGGCGGCTCGAGTCCGACGTTGTGCTGATCCGCCAGGTGGCTGAGTACATCATCGCCAGCGGCGGCAAGCGCCTGCGCCCGGCCATACTGCTGCTGGCCGCGGGCGCAACCGGCTATAGCGGTGGTCATCACCATGAACTCGCGGCCGTGGTCGAATTCATTCATACCGCGACGCTGCTGCACGACGACGTCGTCGACGAATCCGGGCTGCGCCGCGGGCGCAAGACGGCCAACGCCGCCTTCGGCAACGCTGCCAGTGTACTCGTAGGGGATTTTCTTTATTCACGCGCGTTCCAGATGATGCTCGCGGTGGATGACATGCGCGTCATGACGGTGCTGGCCGATGCCACCAACACTATCGCCGAGGGAGAGGTGCTGCAACTCCTGAATGTTCACGATGCCGACGCAGACGAGGCGCGCTACCTCGAGGTGGTGCGACGCAAGACGGCCAAACTGTTCGAGGCCTCCACACGCCTGGGCGCTATCCTCGGACAGGCAGCGCCGGAAATCGAAGAAGGTCTGGCGCAATATGGCATGCACCTGGGTACCGCGTTTCAACTGATAGACGACGTCCTGGATTATTCCGGCGATCTGAATGAAACCGGCAAGAATCTGGGCGACGATCTCAACGAGGGCAAGCCGACCCTACCCTTGATCTACGCCATGAGGGTGGGCTCGCATGCGGTGGCACAAACGGTGCGCCATGCGATCGAGCAGGGCGGGCGCGAGGACTTTGCCGCGGTGCTCGAAGCTATCACCGATACCGGGGCGCTGGACTATGCCCGCGAGCAGGCCAGGCGCGAAGCCGCGGCGGCCTGCGCGGCCATCCAAGGTTTGCCGAATTCTAATTACCGCGACAGTTTGCTACAATTGGCAGACTTCGCGGTCAATCGTAAATATTGACCGCGTTCGTTTTCGGGGGTTCGCCCCCTCTCGTCACACCTCGGGGTGTAGCTCAGCCTGGTAGAGTACTGCGTTCGGGACGCAGGAGTCGGAGGTTCAAATCCTCTCACCCCGACCAGCAATGTCAGCAAAGCCGGCACCAGCGCCGGCTTTGTCGTTAGCCTTGTCTATGTAGTCGCCTGCTTTGGTCAAGATCCGATCGATGCAGAGTAATATTGCCGATATCGGGCCAGGTTGCCCTACGATAAATCGCACAGGGAGAGAAGCCAAATGCGCTACGAGGCGCCAAAAACGTTGGAGCAGGCGATCGCACTGCTCTCCGGCGGGAACGGCCGGGCGCGGGTACTGGCCGGCGGCACAGACCTGCTGATCCAGCTGCGTTCGGGCCGCGCCGACCCCGAACTGCTGGTCGACATCAAAGCTATCCCGGAGCTGAGGTCGATCGCCGCCGAAGCGGGCGGATATCGCATCGGCGCCGCCGTTACCTGCATGGAGCTGATCGAGGACGCGGCGTTCGTCCGAAGCTGGCCGGGTGTCGTCGACGGCGTAAAGTACATCGGCTCGATTCAGGTGAAAGGCCGCGCCACCATGGGTGGAAATCTGTGCAACGCCTCGCCTGCCGCGGACGGCGTTCCCGCCCTGATCGCGGCGGGTGCCGTTGCGTGCATTGCCGGTCCTCGGGGCAGGCGCGAAGCGCCGGTCGAGGATTTCGTCACTGGCCCGGGCAGGACGTCGCTCGCCGGCGGAGAGTTCCTCGCCTCGTTCCTGCTGCCGCGGCGGGCGCCGAATTCGGGTGATGCCTATTTGCGCTTCACGCCGCGCACCGAGATGGACATCGCTGTGGTCGGTGCCGCGGTAAATCTGACACTGGATGCCCAGGGCGTCTGTAGCCACGCGAGGGTTAGCCTGGGCGCGGTGGCTGCCCGGGCGTTGCTGGTACCCGAAGCCGCGGCCGCGTTGATCGGCACCAAGGTCGACGAGGCGGCGCTGGAACGTCTGGCCGCAGCGGCCAGCGCGGCCTGCCGGCCGATCGACGACAAGCGCGGGACCAAGGAGTTTCGTATCAAGGTCGCCGGCGTGATGGCGCGGCGCGCAGGCAAGATTGCACTGGAACGGGCAAGGAGACAGGGTTGATGTCAAGAAATCATGTGAGTGCGACGGTCAACGGAGACCAGGTCGAATTTCTGTGTGAAACCGGCCAGACGCTGTTGGAGGCGCTGCGCGACGAGCTGGGGCTCACCGGCACCAAGGAAGGCTGCGGCACCGGCGATTGCGGCGCCTGCAGCGTCATGGTTGACGGGCGCCTGGTGTGCGCCTGCTTGATGCTGGCGGTCGAAGCCGAGGGCAAGTCGATCGAAACCATAGAAGGCATGGCAAGCGGCGAGGCCCTGCATCCGCTGCAGCGCAAATTCATCGAGCACGCGGCCCTGCAGTGCGGCATCTGCACCCCGGGGATACTGATAGCGGCGCGCTCACTACTCGAGCGCAACCCCGATCCGACGGAGGAAGAGGTGCGTTACTGGCTGGCGGGTAACCTGTGCCGCTGCACCGGCTATCACAAGATCGTTGACGCGGTGCTCGATGCCGCGCGCGAAATGCGGGGAGCCTGAAAATGCCGACCACGCTCAAGTACCAGGAAAAGGAACTGAAGCTCGTCGGCACGCGCCCATTGCGGCCCGATGGCGTCGACAAAGTTACCGGCCGCGCGCGCTTTGGCGCCGACTACAATCTGCCGGGCCAGTTGATCGGCAAGGTGTTGCGCAGCCCGTATCCGCATGCGCGTATCAAGTCCATCGACACCGCCGCCGCGCTGGCGCTGCCGGGTGTGAAGGCGGTGGTCACGCGTGACGATTTTGCCGAGATGCCGGACGAATACGCGGAGGTCGGCGAATTGATGATCAATTTCCGCGACGTCACACGCAATATGATGGCGCGCGAAAAAGTGCTCTACGACGGTCATCCGCTGGCGGCGGTGGCGGCGACGACCGAATCGGTCGCTCAGGCGGCGCTGGCGCTGATCAAGGTTGAATACGAGGTGCTGCCGCATGTGATCGACGTGGTCGAGGCGATGCAGCCTGGTGCGCCGCTCCTGCACGAGAATCAGTACACGCAGGGGGTCAAGCCCAAGCCCGAGCGCCCCTCCAACATAGCCAAACGCCTGGAGTACGGCTGCGGCGACGTCGCTGCGGGATTCAAGCAGGCCGACGTGATCATCGAGCGCGAGTTCAGCACCAAGCCGGTGCACCAGGGCTATATCGAGCCTCAGGCCTGCCTCGCGAGCTACAGCGCCGACGGCCAGGCGGAATTATGGACCTCGACGCAGGGGCATTTCGTGTTCCGCGCCCAGTGCGCCAAAGTACTTCAGATGGACGTGGCCAAGATCCGCGTCACGCCGACCGAGATCGGCGGCGGCTTCGGCGGCAAGAACAACATCTACAACGAGGCGCTGGCGATCGCGCTGTCGCGCAAATCGAGCCGCCCGGTAAAAATGGTGATGACGCGCGAGGAAGTTTTCCGTGGCACCGGTCCGACGCCCGGGGCCAACGTCAAGGTGAAGCTGGGCTGCACCAAGGACGGCAAAATCACTGCGGCCGAGGCGGAGTTGAACTTCCAGGCCGGCGCTTTTCCCGGCTCGCCCGTGAACCAGGCGTCGATGTGCGCTTTCACCCGCTACGATCTGGCCAACGTGCGCGTCGTCGGCAACGATGTCACCGTGAACCGTCCGAAAGTCGCGGCCTATCGCGCCCCGGGCGCTCCTATCGCGGTGTTCGGCGTCGAGAGCGTGATCGACGAGATGGCGAAGAAGCTGGGTTTCGACCCCATCGAATTCCGTCTGAAGAATGCCGCCAAGGAAGGCACGCAGACTTACTACGGGCCCAAGCTCGGCCCGATCGGCTATATCCAGACGCTGGAGGCGGCGAGAGCGCATCCGCATTACAGCGCGCCGCTCAGGTCCAATCAGGGCCGCGGCGTCGCCACCGGCTTCTGGTTCAATATCGGCAAGGAAACCACCTGCTCGCTCAATCTGCAGGAGGACGGGAGCCTTACGCTGATGCTCGGGACCGTCGATGTCGCCGGCGGTTCGCGCGCTTCGATGGCGATGATGGTGGCCGAGGAACTCGGCATCGAATTCGAGCGCGTGCGGCCGATCATAGGCGATACGTCCACGCTCGGCTTCAACTTCCTCA
>JAENXP010000003.1 GCA_016649475.1 Burkholderiales bacterium
CGTAAAAGTCGCGCCGTTTCATCTCCTTCTCGACCGCGGCTTCGGCGATTTCTCGGGCAGTAAACACGGTGGTCATTTCGGGCTACTCCTAGTACACGTTTCCATGGTCAAGCATCGCCGATCGGGTATCTCGCGAATATCAGGCTCGCGCCTGCACGCCATCGGGCGCAGGTTCAGCTTGCCAATTCAGGCTCGGAAGCGGGCGGGCGCTTGACGAAGGTCATCGGGACTGAGGGGATATTCGCCATGCGGGCCCTATCCGCGCTTTCCTTCTTGCGCCGGCCGGGGAATGCGAGCGCCTCGGTCAGGAGATAAGCGGCCTGGGCGTAGGACGTCGGGCAAATCGCGAAACATTCCTGGCAGTTCCAGCATTCCTTCGCCGCGATCTCAGGGATGAAGCTGATCTCGCGTACATGCCCGTTCTCGATGAAGCCGACGGCGCGTTTCTGCTTCACCTCGTCGCAGTAGCGCACGCACAGGCCGCACATGACGCAGAAGCTCGCCTGCTTTTCGAAGCGGTTGCGGTCGGCGCCGTATTCATAAGCGAGCCGCACGAGCTCGGGCGCATCCGGCGCATGCGCCATCAGCTCCTCGATGATCACGCGCCGGACCTTGTCCACTTTCTCCGAGCGCGTGCGCACGACCAGGCCTTTCTCCACCGGGTAGAGGCAGGACACCACGTAGTTCGTCCGGCCGCGCGATTCCACTTCCACCAGACACAAGCGGCAGCCGCCGTAGTCCTCGAGCTTTTCGTGGTGGCACAGCGTCGGGATAGCGACGCCGATCTGTTGCGCGGCCTTGAGCACGGTCGTTCCTGCCGGGACCGTCGCTTCCTTGCCGTCGATCTGCAGCGTTATTTGTACGATAGCGTCGCTCATTTCGCCTCGCTCCCCGCGGCGATGCGCGCCTCGAACTCCGGTTTGAAATAGCGCAGCATGCTTTTGAGCGGGTCGGACGAAGTCTTGCCCAGCGCGCACAAGCTGCCCAGACTGGTGACCTCGGTCAGGTCGGCCAGCCGCTCGAGGTCGAACTTGCGCCCCCTGCCCTCGATGATGCCGGTGAGGATCTTCAGCATCTGGTACATGCCCTCGCGGCAGGGCGTGCACTTGCCGCAGGACTCCTTGACCAGGAAGTCGAGCAGGTAACGCGCCATCTCGATCATGTCGGTGTTCTCGTCCATCACCAGCAGGCCGCCGGCCCCAATCGGCGCGCCGAGCTTGGACATGCCGTCGAAGTCCAGCGGCGCATCGATCATGTCGATCGGAATCGATCCGCCCATGGCCCCGCCAAAATGGATGGCCTTGGGCGCCCTCCCTTCGGGGACGCCGCCACCGATGTCGAACACGATGGTACGCAGCGGCGTACCCATCGGCACCTCGACCACGCCGCTGTTGACCACGTGGCCCGAGAGCGAAACGAGCTTGGTGCCCTTGCTCTTCTCCGAGCCTATGCTGGTGAACCAGTCCGCGCCGCGGTTGATGATCTCGGGTACGTTGGCCCAGGTTTCGACGTTGTTGAGATTGCTCGGCTTGTCCCAGATGCCGCTGACCGAGGTGCGAATGTACTTCGGCCTGGGCTCGGGCGGATTGCCTTCGATCGAGCGCATGAGGGCGCTCGATTCGCCGGAGACGAAGATGCCGACGTCGAAGTGCAACTCGACCTCGAAGTCGAAGCCCGAGCCGAGGATGTTCTTGCCCAGCAGGCCCAGTTCCTGCGCCTGCTCCAGTGCTGCCGTGATGTGCCGCGCCATCGACGGCGAGTCGTGGCGCGTATAAATGAAACCCTGTTGCGCGCCGATGGCATAGGCGCCGATGATCAGGCCTTCGAGGACCTTGTGCGGATTGCCGGTGAGCATGGCCCGGTCCATGAAGGCGGCGGACTCGCCCTCGTGGCCGTTGACGATGACGTACTTGGTCTTCTCGGGCGCGTTCTTGGTGGTCTCCCATTTCAGCCCGGCGGGAAAACCGCCGCCGCCGCGGCCGCGCAGATTCGCCTTCTTGACCTCCTGCAGCACCTGGTCGGGGCTCATCTTGGATAGCGCCTTGGCGAGTGCGCTGTAGCCGCCGACGGCCAGGTAATCGTCTATGCGCGTCGGATCGATTCTGGGAATGTCGCCGGTAAGTATGCGCATCTGGTGCTTGTAATACGGCACCTCGCTCATGTGCACCGCTTTTTCTCCGGTGGCCGGATCGCTATAGACGAGGCGATCCACCACTACGCCCTTCACCGCGCTTGCGACGACCTCGGGTACGTCTTCGGGTTTGACTTCGAAATAGCAGACATCGTCCGGGCCGACGAGTACGTTCGGCCCTTTGTTGCAGTAGCCATGGCAGCCGGTGACCCTGAAATCGACCTTCGCCGCCACGCCCTGTTTGGCGATTTCCACAGCGAAGGCGGCGGCGACGGCGGCCGAGTCCAGACCGTCACAGGCCGCACCGCCGCACACCGCGATGCAGGGTTTGGCCGGATCGCGGGCGGCGAGTATCTCTGCCCGCAGCGCTTCCAGTTCAGCCGTTGTTTGTATCCTGGGCATAGTCTGTTCCTAAACGTCTATTTCAATATGAGGGGATACTTCCCCTCATACTCCCCTATATTGGCCGTTGCAAAATCCATTTTGCAACGGGTTTTAATCGTATTGCTTCAGTACGTCGGCCGCCCGCTCCGGCGTCATCCTGCCGTAGTGCTTGCCGTCGACGATCAACTCGGGCCCGATGCTGCAGCTCCCGAGGCAGCTGCCGGCCTCGAGCGTGAACTTCGCTTCCGTGTCGGTTTCCCCGGCTTTGAGCCCGGTGAGTTCCTCGACCTTCCCCATCAGTTTCGCGGCGCCGCGCAGGTGGCAGGTCATGCCCGTGCACACGTGCACCTGGTGCCGCCCCTTGGGCGTGAGACTGAAGGTCTTGTAGTAGCTGGCGATTTGCATCACCTGGCTGAAAGGCACTTCCAGGGCGTCGGCAACCTTGTGCATCACCTCGCGCGGCAGCCAGTGGTTCTCGTGCTGGATTTCGGTCAGCGCATGGATCAGCGCGCCGGGCCTGCCGCGGTATTTTTCGATAATGCCGGCTATCTTCTGTTCGCACATGTCGTCGTTTCAGCTTTATTCAATTTACGCAAGCGCCACGGCCTGCACCTGATTGCCCTCGAGCCTGACCAGTCCACGCTGCGCCATCACCTTCAGATGGCGCAGGACGTCCGCGGCCGGCAGCCCGAGGCCGGCGGCGATTTCGCCCGCCACCACCGGCTGCGACCGGGCTAGGCCCATGATGCGGCCCATCGCCAGCTTGTCGAGTATCAGCTCCTGGAACAGCTGGTCGAACTCGGCGCTCGCGAAGAGCTTGTGGTAACTCTCTTCCGTGCGTTCCTGCACCCTGAAGCGCTCGCGCTCGACCAGCTTGATGTAAGGCACCAGGTCGGTGGCCGCCTGCAAGCCCGCCTGCAGTTCGACGATAGCCTTGCCCTCGCTGGACCCGAGCGGGCCCAGACTTTTTATTTTGGCCGACAAATCGATCATGACCTCGGCAAAGCGCGTTCCCTCGCCGGCCGACACCCACTCCAGCCGCAGCCGCTCGGGATTGACGCCGATGTTCGCGAGGATGCGCTTGGCGATCAGGCTGTTGCCGAGCGCGTCGTAATTGCCCTCGGGGTTGTAATGGCAGTCATTCAGGTGGCAGCCGCCTATGAACACGCCGTCGGCTTTCTGGGCGAAGGCGCGGAAGATGAATTCCAGGTCGACCCGGCCGGAGCACATCAGGCGTATGACGCGCAAATGCGGCGGGTACTGGAAGCGCGAGACGCCGGCGAGGTCGGCGCCGCCGTAGCAGCACCAGTTGCACAGAAATCCGACGATGACGGGTTTGAACTCGGTGGGGGCGGCCATGCTCAGTTCATCACTTTAAAAAATGGTGTAGGCGAGGTCATTGTTCAGGCGGCCAGCGCCGCGTCGATCTGGCGGAACACTTCGTCGTCGGTGTAATGCTTCAGGCTGATCGCGCCCGTAGGACATTTGGCATTGCATAGCCCGTCGCCCTTGCACAGTACCGAATTGACCACGGCCTTCTTGCCGCGCGGCGTATCCTGGAACTCGATGGCGTTGTAGGTGCAGCAGGTGATGCAGGCGCCGCAGGAGACACAGTCGATCTCGTCTACCGCGCACACCGAGCCCGAGGCGACGACGGTGTCCTGCACCAGCGTCGTCAGCGCCCGGCCCGCGGCACCGTAGGCCTGGCTGATGGTCTCGGAAAGATGTTTCGGATACTGCGCCGTGCCGCATAGATAAACGCCCTCGGCGGCGAAGTCCACCGGCCGCAGCTTGACGTGGGCTTCTTGGAAGAAGCCGTCCGGGGACAGCGGCACTTTGAAAAAGCGCGCGATGTCCTGGGCGCCTGCTGGCGGGATCACTGCGGCGGCCAGGACCACGTTGTCCACGTCCAGCACCAGCTTCTTGCCGAGGATGGGATCGGCGGCGGTGACGCGCAGGAAGCTGCGCCCGCCTTCCTCCACCGCCTCGACCACGGGCTTGTCCTCGGGCTCGTAGCGGATGAACTTGACGTCCTGGTTCGAGGCCTCGCGATAGAGATCTTCCCTGAAGCCGTAGGTACGCATGTCGCGAAACAGCACGTAGATGTCCGTCTGCGGCTTCAAGGCCTTCAGCTTGAGCGCGTTTTTCATGGCGCCGCTGCAGCACACGCGCGAACAATAGTTGCGGTCCTCCTGGCGGCAGCCGACGCACTGGATCATCACCACGCTCTCGGTGGCGGCGAGACTCTCGCCGCCCTTGCCGAGCTTCTCTTCGAGTTCGAGCTGGGTCATCACCCGTTCGCTCTTGCCATACAGGTACTCGGTCGGCTTCAGTTCCTGCGCGCCGACGGCGATGATCGCGACGCCGTGCTTGATGCTGCGCGAGCGGCCCTTGGATTTCACCCTGGTCTCGAAATTGCCGACGTAGCCGTCGACTTCCATGATCTGCGCATCGGTAATCACGTGCACGTCGCGGTGCTGGTACACCTTCTTCTTCAGGTCCTTGAGGTAGGCCTGCACGTCCATCCCTTCGGCGGTGTAGTGCAGGCGGTTGGCGATGCCGCCGAGGTCGGAGGCCTTCTCCAGCAAATAGGTTTCGTGGCCCTGCTCGGCCATCGCGAGTGCGCTGGTCATGCCGGCCACGCCGCCGCCGACGACCAGCGCCACCTTGTTGACCGGCAGCGCGTATTCCTCCAGAGGCTCGAGCGTGGCGGCGCGCGCCACCGACATGCGCACGATGTCCTTGGCCTTCCTGGTCGCGTCTTCCTGCTCCTTGGAATGCACCCAGGAACAGTGCTCGCGGATGTTGGCCATGTCGAAGAAATACTGATTGACGCCGGCTTCGCGCAGGGTGTCGCGAAACAGCGGTTCGTGCGTGCGCGGCGTGCAGGCGGCGACGACGACGCGATTTAGGCCTTTGTCGCGGATGGTGTCGGAGATGGCCTTGGCGGTGTTGGTGGCGCAGGCGAACAGGCTCTCCTCGACGTGGACCACGTTCGCGAGGCCCTTCGAGTACTCGACCACGCCCGGCACGTCGACCACGCGGCCGATGTTGGCGCCGCAGCGGCAGACGAACACGCCGACCCTGGGCTCCTCGTCCGTGGTGTCGCGCTCCTCTGGATAGACGCGCTCCTTGGACAGCAGGCCGCGGCGCGACTGCAGCAGCTTGGCCACCTGCGCGCCGGCACCGCTGGCGGTATAGACCGATTCCGGTATGTCCATCGGACCCTGGAAGGCGCCGCTGATGAATATGCCCGGGCGGCTGGTCTTGATCGGATCGTAGGGGTCGGTCTTGCAGAATCCGTGTGCATTGAGTTCGATGCCGAACATCTTCGAGAACTTCTGCGCGTCCTTGGGCGGGTTGATGCCCACCGACAGCACCACCAGTTCGAATTCCTCTTCCTTGACGCCCTCGGGCGTCGCGTAGCGGATGCTGACGTTCCTGGTGACCGGATTCTCCGCCCCGAT
This sequence comes from Burkholderiales bacterium, assembly GCA_016649475.1. Taxonomy (GTDB): domain Bacteria; phylum Pseudomonadota; class Gammaproteobacteria; order Burkholderiales; family SG8-39; genus 2-12-FULL-64-23. The sequence continues at coordinate 5,983 of JAENXP010000003.1, forward strand.
CGATACATAGCTGCGGATGAACTCGATGCCGGGCAGGCGCGCCGCGCGCTGATAGAAGCGCTCGAAGTCCTTGCCGTAGGAGCGGATGTCGTTGTGGAAAATCTTCGCTTCCAGCTCGGGCACGTGGTCCTTGGCCAGGATCACCTGCTTTTGCGTGTAGGAGCAGCACACCGCCGAGCAGTAGGTATTGCCGCCCGGCACGACCTGGCGCGAACCGACGCAGTGTATCCAGGCGACCTTCTTCGGATGCTTCTTGTCCGAGGGACGCAGGATCTGGCCCTCGTGCGGACCGGTGGCGCAGAGCAGGCGCTCGAAATCCAGGCTGGTGACCACATTCTCTATGCTGCCGTAGCCGTAGTCGCCGCGCACCTTGGGGTCGAAGATGTCGTAGCCGGGCGACATGACGATGGCGCCGACCTTGAGTTCAATTTTCTCCGCAACCTGGTTGAAGTCTATGGCCTTGTTCTCGCACACGCCCTCGCAGATCGAGCAGGTCTTGTCCTTGAGATAGAGGCAGCTGTCGTCGATGTAGGTCACCAGGGGCACAGCCTGGGAAAAGTAGATGTGCACCGCCTTGTTCAGCGACAGGTCCTGGTTGAAAGGGTCGGGTATCTTGACCGGGCAGTACTCGACGCAAACGGTACAGCCGGTGCACTTGTCCTCGTCGATGTAACGCGGCTTTTTTACCAGGGTGACGTCGAAATTTCCGGCCGATCCTTCCACGGCGGCAACCTCGGTGTAGGTCATGATCTCGATGTTCGGGTGGCGGTCGCACTCGATGAACTTGGGCGACTCGATGCACATCGAGCAGTCTATGGTCGGATAGGTCTTGTCCAGCTGCGACATCTTGCCGCCTATGGTGGGCGATTTGTCCACCAGATAGACCTTGAAGCCGGCGGTCGCCATGTCGAGCGCGGCCTGGATGCCGCTGATGCCGCCGCCGACCACCATCACGTCGCCCATGCCGTCGTCGCCCGGCCGCTGCGAGCGCTGCCTGAGCATTTCCTGTATGGGTAGATTCATTGTTTTTCCTTGGCCTAGAGCGCGTCGCGGATGACTTCGGTGAGGTCCTTCACCTCGATCGCGGCGCCGCCTTCCACGTTCAGCCTGCTGTCCTCGAAATTGGTGATGCAGTACGGGCAGGAGGTCGCCAACACCTCGGCCCCGGTGCCGATCGCCTGGGCCAGCCTCAGGTCGGAGAAGCGTTCGCCCTTGGGGGTTTCCATCCAGATCCGCCCGCCGCCGCCGCCGCAGCAAAAGCTGTTCTTGCGCGACTCGGACATTTCCTTGAGCTGCAGGCCGGGCACGCTTTTCAACGCTGCACGCGGCTCCTCATATACGCCGTTGTGCCGGCCGAGGTAGCAGGGGTCGTGGTAGGTCACCGTTTTGGCGTATTCCGACTTGAGTTCCAGTCTGCCTTCGGCGATCAGGCTGTGGATCAGCTGCGATATGTGCACCACCTCGAAGTGCACCATGAACTCCGGATACTCGCGGGTGTAGGAGTGATAGCAGTGCGGCGAGGAAACCAGCACCTTCTTCACCCCGTGATCGACGAGCGCGCGGATGTTCTGCCGCGCCAGCGCCTTGAACAGCGCCTCGTCGCCGGTCTTGCGTATGCTCTCGCCGCAGCAGCTCTCTTCCGGTCCCAGGATGCCGAAATCCACACCCGCCTTGTTGAGGATCTCCACCGTGGCCCGGGCTATTCTTTTTGCCCTGGGGTCGTAGGAGAGATAACACCCGGGCATGTAGACGAATTCCATCCCCTCGGTGTACGGCTTGACATCCAGGCCTTCGGCCCACTTGCCGCGCTTGGCGCGCTCTTCGCCGAACGGGTTGCCCTCGGCGCGCAGGTTGGCTGCCACCACCCGGATAGGCTGCACCGAATGCGGGAATACGTCGTACTCGGTGGCAATGCGGCGCAGCGCCACGCCGGACTCGATCTGCCTGACGTCGCGCGGGCAGACCTGCGGACATTTGCCGCAGGTGGTGCAGCGCCAGATGTCCTCGCTCTCGATCTCGGTCAGGCCGAAGGTCGCCTCGCGCACGAGCTTGCGCATGCTGAAGTTGCGCACCCGGTTCCACGGGCAGACCGTATCGCACAGGCCGCACTGGTAGCAGTGCTTGAACGCATCGCCGCCGCTCGCCTTGATGGCGTCGATGATGTCCTTGAAGGGGGTGACCATCTCCATGTGCGTTCCCGTGCTGTGTTGTGCAGCCTTGATTTCCTAAACGGCCAATTCAGATCTACCCGTCATTCCTCGGCCTCCGGCCCCGGAATGACATTTATCGAATATTTCATTTTGAAATACGCTCTACGACTTCGCCATTCTCGCGACGGCGTCCAGCACCTGCTGCAGCCCGTGCTTGTCGATGAGCGCCTCGACGCCGATCTCGATGTCGGGCGGGCTCGCCTCGACCTGCTCGACTTCCTCTTCGCGCTCCTCGTAGATCAGCGCGTCGTTCAGGCACCATTCCACGCACTTGGGCTTCTCCAGCCCCGGCTCGTCCTCGCACATGTCGCATTTCAGCGGCAGGCCGGAATCGGGTTCCTTGAACAGGTCGCGCGAGGGGCAGGACGCGCGGCAGAAATCGCACTCGTCGTATTTCTTGCCGTCGATGATGTAGGTGTCACGGCCGGTGCATTCGGCCGCCGTGTACTCGCCGGCGTAGACCGGAAGGTAGATGTCGCGCAGCGGCTCGCGCACGATCCTGATGCGCGAGCGCGCCGGGTTGTTGCTGCTGTAGCGCGGGTTCGCGTGAAACAGCGAACAGATGACTTCGCATGCACGGCAACCGTTGCACAAGTCGGCGTTGATGGTGATCGACTTGATCTTCTTCATGACCTTAGGCATGGCTCAGCGCCTCCTTCGCTTGCGCTTCTTCTGCGGCCTTCCCGCCGGCGGCGTCCGCCTTGGCGAGGATCCCCCTTTGCTCCAGGTCCTCGGCGACACAGGCCAGGTCCAGGTCCAGCAGCGACTCCCTGGTCGGGATCCCGTTCGCGTTCCAGCCCTTGAGCTCGTAGTACGCGTCGAGCAGCGTCTTCTCCAGATCGGGGAAACGCTTCTTCCAGTGGTCCTCGGGCGGCTTGTCGTCGGCGCGCCGCATGCCGCGCCTGACGTTGATCGCGCGCAGCAGGGTGCGGTTGCGGGTTGCCGCCTTCCACAGGCTGGCCGAGTCGAAGTCGATGCCGGTCCCGGCGGAAATGAATTTCGGGAAGTTGTGGATGTGATAGGGCGGCTTCAGCGGGAAGGACGACAGCCCGGCGCAGGTGCCGAGCGCGTCGTCGATGTAGTGCATCTTTTCCTGCCAGTCGACGACATCGCAGCTGGCTTGGACCGACGGGTAATGAGGATTCGATTTCTCGCCGCGCGGCTCCCACTCCAGCAGGTATTGCTTGAACTTGTCGTCGGGCACCTGGAACCAGTCCTTGACGAAGGCCTCGCGCTCTTCCATCGTCGGGAACGGCGCCTGCGGAAACTGCCCCTCGATCTGGGTGATGTTGATTTTCTCGCCGGTCGCGTACATCAGGTAGTAGACCGGATTCAGCATGCCGAGCTTGAGCGGCAGCTGCTCGTGTTTCTTGATGGTGTTGTGGTCGAATTTTTCCGCGCCCTTGCCGATGCGCCTGGCCGCCCAGTACACGCCGTCGGCGAGCGCGTCGCCGATGCCTTCGCGCCTGACGATGCGGTCGAGCAGCCAGAAGAAGCGCCCCTCGACGTCGGCCGGCATGCCGGGGAAATCCGCGTCGGTGAGGATGCCGGCCTCGAGCAACTCGAGCGCGAAGGCCATGACCTGGGGCGTCGAGAATCCGTCCACGCCGTATTCGGTGGCGCGCTGCGCGATCTTGAAGCCGAACTCGAGATCCGAATAGGCCGCCATGGTGTAAGTGAGCTTGGAGTAGCACTTCATCATGTAGGTCGGCTGCCCCGGGACGGAAATGGTCGCTCCGCATTTCATCGGACAGTTGTAGCAGCTGATCAGGCGCGTGCGCACGTCCTCCTGCGACTTGCGCCACTTCTCTTCGATTTCATGGGTCCAGAAGTCCTTGCGCCGGGTGCGCGCATTGCCCCACATGAAACTGGTGGTGTGCCACTGCTCGTCGACGATCGCCATTTCCTGCGGCGAGCCGAGGCCCTGCAGGATGGCGGGTACGCCGGGTATCGGATGGTCGGCGCGGAACTTGATGTATTGCAGCACCTCGTCGCACAGCTTCATGAATTCCGCCGGCCGCGCGACGTTGACGTCCTTGGTGCCGCGCACGACGACCGCCTTGAGCCCCTTGTCGCCCATGACCGCGCCGATGCCGCCGCGGCTGGCGCTGGATCTGCCCTGCTCGATGGACGCGTAAAAGACCCGGTTTTCCCCGGCCAGGCCGATGGCGGCCACTTGCGCGTTCGGCTCCTTCAGTTCCTGGCGGATGCATTCGGCAGTATCGATGGCGCCCTTGCCACGCAGATGCGCAGCGTCGCGGATCTCGACCTTGTCGTTGTGTATCCACAGATAGACCAGCTCGGGCGACTTGCCGCGGATGATCACCTTGTCGTAACCCGCGTGCTTCAACTCCGGCGCCCAGAATCCGCCCATCATCGAATAGGCGAGCAACTGCGTCTGCGGAGAAAACGTCGAGACCACGGTGCGGTTTGCGCCGGGCGCCGCAGTGCCGCAAAGCAGGCCGGTGGCGAAGATCAGCAGATTGTCTTCGGAAAACGCCTCGGCCTCGGCAGGGACTCTGTCCCACAGTATCCTGGCGCTGGTGCCCAGCCCGCCCAGATGCAGCTTGGTCAGCTCGGGATCGGATTCCACCCTGTCGATGCTGCCGCGGGAGAGATCGACCTCCAGTTCGAACCCTGTTTCTGCGTACCGCATTTGCCTGGTCCTCTTTCAGACTGCGTTCCTGTACGGCTGCCCGGCGGCCGTCACGCTGGACAGATGACCCTTCGAAACGAAGCGCGACCATGGCGCCTGCAGGCGCCCCTCCCATAGCCGCTTGCCGGTCCCGGAATTGACGCCCGCATTCAGGCCGCTTGCATTTTTTGAGCTATTCGGTATTGTAGTACTATAATGCTTATTTCTCGGTTTCCCGTCAACTTATTTTCGTCAAACTTGTTGATTTTGGTAGAAAACTTGAGTGTTGCGATCGGGTATTCCGGCAGCCTTCGGCAGCCGCGCTTGCCGCCGCGTGAGGGCAGCACAGGTGCCGTTCCGCCTGCCGCCGCCCGGTTGGGCGCGTGGCAGAATCGAGCACTCATCTACGCTAAGCGAACCCTGAGCAGGAAGCGGCGATGAACGAGGTGCGCAAACTTCTGCAGGCACGCATTCCCGGTCTGCACGCGCGCATCGAGCAGACGCTCATCGAGGCCGAGGCGCGCTACAACCGCCGGACCAAACAGGCGGCCTCCCAATTCCTGCTGGAGCATACCCAGCGCACGGCGGCCATCGCCAACAAGATAGCCGCCATGGAAAGAGTCGATGCGCTGCTGCCGGTCCTGGTCGCGCTCTACCACGACGCGGGCAAGTTTCATGAGGGCGAATACCACCAGGACCAGGTGCCGGAGGAAGAGCATGCGGCCGTACTCGCCGCGCGCATGCTTGCGGAATGCGGCGCGCAGCACACCGACATCGAGGCTGTGTGCGCCGCGCTGCGCGCCCTGTACGACGACCGGCTGGCCAGCCTCGAATCCTGCCGCATCGTGCAGGATGCGGACCGGCTGGACAAGCTCGGCGCGCTGGGCGTCGGCGCTTTCTTCACCAAGGCGACGCTGCGCGGACGCGGCCTCATCGACGCGCTGGTGCAAAGCTTGAGCCGGGAACTCAGTTACGCGCTGGCTGCGCCGCATTCCATGTTGACCGAAACCGGCAAAAGGTTGGCCGGCGAGCAGTCGGCGAAGACGGTCGCATTCTTTGACGAACTGCTGCACGACCTGGAACGCTGGGGCATCGCGGCGTTCGAACGCCGCCCCCTGAAAGTAGAGGGGGATTTCCGCGGCCGCGACGGCGAACGCGTGCGCGAGGTGCAGGTGACCGTCGTCATGCCGCGCGCCTGCCCCGATTGCGAGGCACCGATGGCGCTGACGCATCGCAGCGAACGTGGCCTGAAATGCGACATGCTGAAGGCGCGCTTCGCCTGCCAGGCCTGCGACTATGCGCGCGACATCTCCTTCTGCCTGCCGATACTCGCCTGAAATGGAAGGGCTCGCCCGATGAAATACGCTGAAACCGGGTTCAACCTGGAAATCGACCTGTCCCTGGGCAGCGTCCAAAAAGTGCCGTCGGACCCGCGGGACACCGAACTCTATCTGGGCGGACAGGGGGTTGCAGCCAAGATCCTGTTCGAGCGGGTTCCCCCGGACGTGGAGCCGTTTTCTCCCGACAATCTGCTGATTTTCAGCGCCTGTCTTCTGGTCGGCACGCCGGCGCCGGCCGCCAACCGCACCGTGGTAAATACTTTTTCTCCGCAGACCAACCTGATGTCGCATTCCCTGTTCGGCGGGTTCTTCGGAGCGGAACTGAAGTTTGCCGGTTACGACCGCATCATCGTCAAAGGCAAGGCCCCGGACCTGGTCTACCTGTACATACACAACGAACAGGTGGAAATTCGCGACGCGACCCACCTGCGCGGCAAAGGCACCACCGAGACGCAGGACCTGCTGAAGCAGGAACTGAAAGACCAGCGGGTGCAGGTGGCGGCCATCGGCCTCGCCGGCGAGAACCGGGTCTACATGGCTTCCATCGACCACAACCACGCCAGCGCGTCGCGCGGCGTCGGCGTGATCATGGGCGACAAGCGCCTGAAAGCGATAGCGGTGCGCGGCACCCGCGACCTCAACGTCGCCAAGCCGGCCGAACTGTTCGAACTCTCCCAGGCGCTGCATAAAAAGATCGGCGAGGGCGACGGCAACGGCGACTGGATGGCGGTGGACGAAGACGACAGCTTCCACCACAACCACTTCGCCTGGGGCAATGCGCGCACGCGCAGGAAGAATTTCTGGAGCGAGGAACTGCAGGAGCGCTGGACCAAATGGAAATACGATCACATGGACCGGCAGACCGGCTGTTTCAACTGCGCGAAGAAATGCCGCAACGTGATCAACTGGCCGGGACAGCGCCGCTTCGGCTACAAGTGCTTCGGCAAGGACACCTATCACATGGCGGCCTTCCTGGAGCTGGACTTCACCTATGAAATCCTCGGCGTCGCCCAGGAATACGGCCTCGATTCCTACTCGACGCCGCAGGTCATCGCCTTCGCGCTCGAACTGCTCGAGGCCGGCATACTGGCGGACAGGGACTTCCCGGACATGCCCGCAGACAGCAGGGGCCGTTTCTTTTACCTGCTGGAAAAAATCGTGCGCCGCGAGGGCATAGGCGACGTGCTGGCCGACAGTGTCTCGCATGCGGCGAAGCGCATCGGCAAGGGTGCCGAAGCCTTCGATCACAACACCACCAAGAAATTCGAGCAGCTGCCGATCAAGCTCGGCAAGCTGAATCCCGCCTACTTCCTCATGATCGCCACCGGCGAGAAAATGAGCATCACCCAGATCGAAGGATCGTTTCCGCAGGACCCGCTGCCCACGCAGGAGGAAAGAGAAGCTTTCGTCAGCAAATGGGAAGCCGCGCCCGACGAGAAGTTCAAGAAGTATTTCCTCGAATGGAAGAAACGCGACGATATTTCGGATGAGGCCACCTGCGAGATCGTGGACTGGAACGAAGCCATGCATTACATCGACGACTCCACCGGGCTGTGCGGCTTCGTGTCCTCGTTCCGCGGCCAGTTCGGCGGCGGCGTCGCCTACCACATGAACAATATTCCGCAGATGATCTCGCATGCGACCGGCATGGAGGTGGACAAGGAGCGGCTGTGGAAAACGTTCCAGCGTATCCGCACCCTGGTGCGGGCGGTGAACGTGAGACGCGGCCTGCGGCGCAAGGACGAACGCCCGCCCGAAGACCACTGGGCGGTGCGCGACGAGCGCTACGAGCAGGAACTGCTCTCCAAGTATTACGCGTTCAAGGGCTGGAACAGCGAGGGCATACCGACCCGGCAGACGCTGGAACGGCTGGACATGGGCTATGCCGCCGACGATCTGGAGCGCAGAGGGATCCTGGCGGCCGCAGCCGGCGTTCCCGGCGAGCCAGTGGCGACAGCCGGGTAGATCCGGACGCGAACGGGAGAATTGCAATGAGCGCCGAAGTCAGCACCAAGACGGTCAAGGAAATCAGGATCGACATCGAAAAGTGCACGGGCTGCCGCGCCTGCGAAATGGCCTGCTCGGCGTTTCACGCCAAGCCCAGGTACAGCAGCATCAATCCGGCCCGGTCCCGCATCCGCGTGGTCACCGACGAGATCAACGACGAGTACGTGCCGGTGCGCGCCGGCAACTTCACCCGCAGCGAGTGCGACGGGCGGCATTTCTACCAGCTCAATGGCAAGCAATACGGCGAGTGCAGCTTTTGCCGCGCGTCCTGCCCGTCCCGGGATTTTTTCATCGAACCGGATTCAGGCCTGCCGCTGAAATGCGACATGTGCGAAGACGAACCGCCGCTGGCCGAGCCGCTGTGCGTCACGGTGTGCCAGCCGGGCTGCCTCACTTATGAAGTGCGCCAGGTGGAAACCGAAACCAGCGAACTCGAGGCGCGGGCTGTGATGGAGAAAGGACTCGAATCGCTGGTGAATCAGCATGGTATCGATGCGGTGATCGACAAGCTGAAACAGCTATCCAAGGGGCAGTAGCGCTTCCTTTCGCCTCCCCGCGGGCGCGCCGAAGGTGGGCGCGAACGCGTACGTATCTTCCGCCGTAAATTCGAACCCGACCCCTATGCAGGGTCGGGCTTGCATCTGCCACGGCTTGTCTATACTGAAAGATATCCACTGAGACTAGGAGATCGTCATGGGTATCGCAATGAAACTGAGTGATTACCTCAAGGCTAGCGACGTGCCGTACGAGGTGCTGAATCATTCCCACAGTGGCAACAGCATGCAGACAGCCAAGGCATCAAATGTGCCAGCGCGCTGCCTGGCAAAGGCGGTCGTGCTCGAAGACGACACGCACGCGGTGATGGCGGTGCTGCCGGCATCGCGGCGCCTGCGACTGGGCGAATTGCAGGCGCGCAGCGGTCTCAGCCTCCGGCTCGCCAGCGAGGCGGAGCTGAAATATCTGTTCAAAGACTGTGAACCGGGTGCTGTTCCGCCGCTGGGCGCCGCCTACGGCATCGAAACCATCTGGGATGACAGCCTCATGGAGCAGCCCGACACCTACCTGGAGGCGGGAGACCACGAAACGCTGGTGCGCATGAAAACGCGCGACTTCATCGGCCTGATGAAAGGCGCACGCCACATGACACTCAGTTCGCCGGTGGACGAGGAGCACGGCCCGCTATTCTGAGCAGGGCGTGCTCGCCTCCCTCTCCCGCTCAGACGGGAGAGGGTTGGCGCGCGGAAATTCGAACCCGACCCCTTTGGGTTTGGCGCATACAAAAAACACGCATCGCGCCTTCAGCGATTTTCGCTGATTCCATTGGGAAATTTTCGATGGGGCACGTCGCCCCGCATAGAAATTTCGTACTTCGAGGGACGGGGCCCCAGCCGGCGCGCGCGTGCGCCGTTTTCGCCGGCAAAACGCAAGGCGATGATTACGCTTAAGTTTCGAAGAAGAATCGGGCAAATCCCGGCATCTGGCACGACCTATGCTCAGGATAGGGTAAGCAAGATCGAAACTTAATAACCGGAGAACATCATGAGCACCACCACCCTGACGATGAACACCCCCGAACTGGCACTCGCAGCACTGGAAGCAGCAGCCGAAAAGTTCAACACCGCTACCGAGCATCTGACTCTTGTGACCAGGACAGCGCTGATGCTCGTCGCCGGTCCGCTCCTGGGCCTGGCGTTCGTAATCGCACTGCCGCTCGCGAGCATCATGCTGACCGCGTACTACGGCGGGAAACTGATTGCAGCCCACTGGGCGACCATAGCCAAGCACGTCAAGAACGTGGCGCTGTTCTTCGCCGCACCGTTCGTCGGCCCGGCCTACATCATCGCGCTCCCGTTCGTCGGCTTCGGCACGCTGGTCTACATGGGAGTGAAAGCGGCCCGGAAATAATATCGACCCGCTGTAGTCTAGGCTGGCAAGAAAACGGCCCTTCGGGGCCGTTTCGCATCTGGCCCCGGCGAGCTGAAGGGCGCGGCGATGAACGCCGCCCGGATGCTGAGCCCGCAGGGTCCGCTGCTGCCGGCCGGGGTGATCGGCGTGAAAAAAAGATCAGCGGCTGGATAGTCTGCGCCGGTTCTATCCTGCGGCTACGGCCAATCGGCGTAGGTTGAAGGCGGGAGGATCTGGCTTTCTTTCGTGGCATCGCGCGCGACCTTGCGGTAGCCCGCCGGTGTGAATCCGGTGCGCTGCTTGAAGAAGCGGCTGAAGTGTGGCGGGCTGCTGAAGCCGAGGTCGTCGGCCAGCGCCTCTATGCTGAGGCCGGAGCGCGCCAAGCGCAGACTGGCTTCGTGGGTAAGGCGGTCGTGCAGCAGGTCGAGCGGGGTACGTTGCAGCATGCGCACGCAGGTATCGTGCAGGCGGTCGTGCGACACCGCAAGCGATCTGGCGTAGTCCGCGATCTTCCAACGGTCGCGGAAGTGGGTCTCGACCAGGTGACGGAATTTCACCAGCAGCACCGAGTGGCTGTGGAAACCCTGGCGCGTGTCGTCTTCCAGTCCCGACAGGCGCCAGCAATGCACCAGGATCAGCGCGACGTGGGCCGTCAGGAAGCTCCATGAACCGCGCTCGCCGAGTTTTCCCTCGCGCGCGATCGCCGCGAAGGATAGTGCTACCTCGCCCAGCACTGACGCCGGCGCAATGGCGCTTGCCACCGAGGCGCGCTCGTTGAGCGCACGCAGATGGATCGATTCCACACCCTGGCCGATCGCATCCCTGACCAGCATGTCGGACAGCGTGAGCAGCTCGCCGCTGGAACCCGCCGCGACGCGCAGGTAGTGTCCCGGCTGGATCGGCAGCCACAGCAGACAGGGCGCGAGCAGGGCGATCGTTTCGCCCGCACCGCCGATGGCGCCCTCGCCCGAGCTCAGCAGAACGGCGGCGCGCGAGGCATCGCGATGCTCCGCCTGCAAGGTATAGCGGCGCACGTGCAGAGCCGAACTCAGCGTCTGTGCGCTGGCGTGGTTGTTGAGGTTCAGGCGATAAACGCCAGCCGCCGGTTCCGCCACGCTCCCCCTTCCCGATTCGGACAATTGGATCAGCTTACCAAAATACTACAAGCCCTCCCCAAAACATGCGAATTGCACGATGGTGTTTCCTCGGCAGCTAGTCCGCTGGGCACAGCCATCCCGTCCTCTACTGCCGGCAGTGACTCACGCTGGCGCTACGCCGCGCTGCGGCAGTGCAGCATCAATCCACCAAAATTGTGTCAGCTTTGCCATAAATTTGTCATTGTGAGTGCCGCGCATCAACTCTAGAGTTTGGCTAGAAGGCGCGAGGTCTGCCGTCCGGAAAATTTGGGCGGCGGCGGACAGGTGACCTTCGCATGCATTCCACGCCTTCGGCTGTGGGATAGACAAGAAAACGGATAGGAGGAGACAACCATGCATACAGGCATACTCAGGGCCTTATCGACGTCGGTAGCAGTCATCATGGCGGCCGGCCTGATCGCCTCGGCCCACGCCGCGGAAATCAAGTCCATCCGCATCGGCGCCTCGGCGGCGAAGACCGGCCCCAACGCAGCCGGTGCGGCAGTGACCCATTGGCCCAATGTCAAACTGTGGGTCGATCAGGTCAACAAGAAAGGCGGCATCATGCTCAAGTCGGCCGGCAACAAGCGCGTGCCGATCGAACTGATCGAGTATGACGACCGCTCTTCCAACGACGACGCGGTCAAATCCGTCGAGCGCCTCGCCACCGAGGACAAGGCCGACTTCATCATCGCACCCTGGGGTACCGGCACCAACCTCGCCGTGGCACCGATATTCGCCAAGTACGGCTATCCGCAGCTGGCGGTCACCGCGGTCACCGACAAGGGACCGGAACTCGCCAAGCGCTGGCCGAACAGCTTCTGGCTGCTGGGCGGCGGCAAACACATGGCCTCCAGCCTCGTCGACCTGCTGAAGAAGATGAACGCCGAAGGCAAGATCGGCAAGAAGGTGGCGATGATCCACGTCGCCGACGGATTCGGTCTGGACATGGTTGCCGGCGCCAGGCCGGCGCTCAAGGCGGCGGGCTTCGATGTCGCGTATGACAAGTCCTATCCGCTAGGCACGCAGGATCTGTCGCCGGTGGTCAACGAGATCAAGGGCCTGGGCCCCGATGTATTCATCGCCTTCAGCTATCCGCCCGGCACCTTCGGGCTGACTGCGCTGTCGAAGATCGCAGGTTTCAATCCCAAGGTGTTCTACGTCGGCGTCGGCGCGGCCTTCCCCGTGTACCGCGACAAGTTCAAACCCGAGGCCATCGAGGGCGTGATGGGCACCGGCGGCTGGGACGCGGCGTCGCCAAAGATCCAGGAGTACATCAAGCTGCACAAGGAGGTGAACGGAGCCGAGCCCGACGCGTGGGCAAGCTCAGTCGAGTACGCCTCCCTCGAGATGCTGCAGCAGGCCATCGAGAAAGTCGGCTCGCTCGACCGCAAGGCGGTGGTCAAGGCGCTGCAGACCATGGAGTTCGACACCGTCATCGGCAAGGTCAGGCTCAAGGGCAATGTCCGCGCGAACCCCTGGGCCGTCGGTCAGTGGCAGGACGGAAAATTCTACGGCCTGGCGCCGACCAAGCTGCCCGGCGCGCACGCGCCCATCGCCAAGCCCGCATGGAAGTGAGCCAGGCAGTCGTCCACTGAGACCACAGGGCCGCCGTCGATAGCGGCGGCCCTGCTATCGACGATGCTGCGATGCTGACCGTCATTGTCGTGACCAGCCTGCTGCTGGGGAGCGCCTACGCCCTGATGGCGATGGGCCTGACCATACAGTACGGCGTGGCACGCATCCTCAACCTGTCGACCGGTGAAACCCTGGTCGGCGCAGCCTTCGCGTCGTTCTGGCTGTTCACCGTAGCCAAGCTGAGTCCGCTGCTGAGCTTGTTCGTCATCACGCCGGCGGCCTTCGTCCTCAACTGGCTGATCTACCGCTATCTGCTGACGCCGCTGGTGCGGCGCGCGAAAAACCGCGGCATGCTCGAGGCCGACAGCATCCTCGCCACCTTCGGCCTGCTGTTCGTCATTCAGGGCCTGATGCTCGCAGGCTTCGGCGGCAACTACTACAGTTACTCCTTTCTGGACCAGCCGATTAATCTGCTCGGCCACCCCTTCGGCCTCAACCGCGCAGTCGCCTTCGCCGTTGCCGCCGCGGTTGCGCTCGGCCTCTATCTCGGACTCAATCGCACGCGCCAGGGCATGGCGATCCGCGCCGTCGCGGCGGATCCGGTCGCCGCCGGGCTGGTAGCGATCGACGTGCCGCGCGCCGCAGCCTTTGCCTTCGCGCTCGGCGGCGCGCTGACCGCCTGCGGCGGCAGCCTGCTCTCCATGTTTCTCACCTTCAACGCCTCGATGGGCGTGGTGTTCACCATGAAGGCCCTGATCGTCGTGATCATGGGCGGCGTCGGCGATATCCGCGGCGCAGTGATCGCCGCCCTGCTGCTGGCGCTGGTGGAAACCCTGGTGGCCTCGCTGGTCGATCCCGGCCTGACGCTGGCGGCGACCTACCTGCTGTTCGTGCTCACCCTGCTGTTCCGGCCGCAGGGCATCATGGGCAAACACGCATGATCTTCACTATGCAGCGCCGCGAGGTCGCGACCATGATCGCCGCCGCCGCCGCGCTGGCCGTGCTCGCCGGCCTGCCGCTCGCCGACGACGGCTTCTGGCTCGCGCTGGGCATTTCCATCGCCGGCTACGTGGCAATGGCCACTGCGTGGGCGCTGTTCTCGGGTCCGACCAACTACGTTTCGCTCGCCACTGCTGCATTTTTCGGCAGCGGCGCCTACGTGGTCTCCGCGCTCGCCGAGACTGCGCCCTGGCCGGTGGTCCTGATTGCCGCGGCCGGCCTCGGCGCGCTGCTCGCGTTCGCGGTAGGCATTGCCACGCTGCGCCTGTCCGGCGTGCATTTCGTGATTTTCACTTTCGGCCTGGCCGAACTGATCCGCCAACTGGTCACCTGGTACCAGACCACCGTTACCGGATCGGTCGGGCGCTATATCTTCGTCGAAATCTCGGCGGCCCAGATCTACTGGCAATTGCTCGCGCTGTGCGGGCTCACCTACTTCATCGGCTGGGCGATCGGGCGCTCGCGCCTGGGCTTCGCGCTGCGCGTGATCGGCGACGACGAGACCGTTGCCGCGCACAGCGGCATCGACACCGCCCGTTGCAAGGTGCTGCTGTTCTGCATCAGCGGCACGCTGATCGCGCTGGTAGGCGCCGTCATGGCGCCGCGCTTCACCTACATTGAGCCCTCGATCGCCTATGGCTCGATGGTGTCCTTCCAGGTGGTGATCATGGCGCTGCTCGGCGGCGCGCGCCGCCTCTGGGGACCGCTGGTCGGCGTCCTGCCGTTTGCCCTGCTCTACGAATTCATTTCGGGACGCTTTCCGAACCATACCCACCTGCTGCTCGGCATTGCCTTCCTGCTGATCGTCTATTTCGTGCCGCAGGGTGTTTCCGGCCTGCTCGGAGCCGCCTGGACGCGGATGCCGTGGCGGCGGGCTGAAGCCGCGGGGAGCGAGCCGTGAGCGCGACACCGCTGCTCGCCGTTGCCGGACTCAGCAAGGCTTTCGGCGGCCTGCTCGCGGTCAACCAGATTTCCTTCGACGTGCATCAGGGGGAGATACTCGGCTTGCTCGGCCCCAACGGCTCGGGCAAGACCACGCTGCTCAATCTGGTATCGGGCGCGCTGCGTCCGAACCAGGGCACGGTGAGCCTCGCCGGCCGCGTACTCACCGGTCTCGCTCCCCATCGCATCGCCCGCGCCGGCGTGTCGCGCACCTTCCAGCTGGTGCGCATGCTGCCCTCGCTCTCGGCCCTGGAGAACGTCATGGTCGGCGCGGTGTTCGGCCCGCAGAGAGTCTGGGGCGAACCAGCCGAAGCCTGCGCACGCGCCCTGCTCGTACGCGTCGGCCTCGGCGGGCGCGAACACCTGCACCCCGATGCGATGACCTACA
>JAENXP010000130.1 GCA_016649475.1 Burkholderiales bacterium
ATCAACCATGCTGTTCTCCTCTATACGGATGGCTGATGTTAGCCTATGACTAGCCGAATATCCTTGACCGCGGGCAAGCTTGTCCGCTATCCGCGCCTGCTGCGCCTGTTGCCATGGCACTTTGATGGCGGGGACAATGGCGCCGCTGCTATGCGTTACCATGACAGGGTATGGCGGCCAGCCCGTCAACGACAACAACAGAGGGAGAACACCAATGCGGTCTTACTGGATTCAAGCCGGTGCCGGACAGACGACGCTGGAACAGCGCGAGGTGCCCATGCCCGAGCCCGGATCGGGGCAGATACTGGTGCGCGTGCGCGCTGCCGGCCTCAACCGCGGCGAATTCATCGCCGGCCACGGCCTGACCAAAGCGGGCGCGGCGAAACCCGCCGGCGGCGAAGGCGCGGGGGAGATCACCAAGATCGGCGCCGGCGTCAGCGGATTCACCCTGGGTGCGCGCGTCATGGGGCGCTGCCCCGGGGCGTTCGCCGAATACGCGCTCATGGATGCGCGCGAGACCATCGCCGTGCCTGAACGCCTGTCCTGGGAAGAGGCGGCCGGCATCCCGCTCACCTTCATGGTGGTGCACGACATGCTCATCGCCCAGGGAAAGCTCGCCGCGGACGAGTGGCTGCTGGTGACCGGCATTTCCTCCGGCGTCGGCGTCGCCGCGCTGCAGACCGCCAAAGCGCTGGGCGCGAAAGTCATCGGAACCTCGGGCTCGGACGAGAAGCTGGCGCGGCTGAAAGGCATCGGGCTGGATCTGGGCATACGCACGCGCGCCGGCGACTTCTGTGAAACGGTATTGCAGGCCACCGGCGGCAAGGGTGTGAACCTGGTCGTCAACAACGTCGGCGGCTCGGTGTTCGCCGAGTGCGTGCGCGCGCTCGCTTTCCAGGGCCGGCTCGCCACCGTGGGTTATCTCGACGGCGTGCTCAAGGCCGAGATCGACATCGAGGCGCTGCACGCCAAACGCCTGGTTGTGTTCGGCGTGTCCAACAAGCTGCGCAGCCCCGAGCAGCGCGCCGAATCCGCGCGCGGCTTCGTCGCCGACATCCTCCCGGCCATCGCCGACGGCAGCATCCGGCCGCTGATAGACAAGGTGTACGCCTTCGACGAACTGGCGGCGGCGAAAGCGCACATGGAATCGAACGCGCACCTGGGCAAGATCGTGCTGCGTGCGCAGGAATCCCAGGCGACCTAAAACCCTTCAGGAGTCTACAGGCATGCGTATCGGCATCATCGGCGGCGGCGTTATCGCGCGACTGTTCCTCGAGCACATCGCACGCGGCGACATGGGTGAAGCCAGCGTGGTGGCGATCCAGGGCCGAAGTCCGGCCTCGCGCGGCAAACCCCTGGCCGAGCAGTACGGCGTGCCCTTCGTCACCGGCCTGGACGAGTTGATAGCGGCGCGCCCGCAAGTGGTGATCGAAGCCGCCTCGCACGATGCGGTGCGCGATTTCGCCAAGCCGCTGCTGAAGCAGGGCATAGCGGTGATCATTCTCTCCGGCGGCGCGCTCTGCGACGACGCCCTGCGCGCGCGGCTGGAGGCCGCGGCGGCAAAATACAAGGCCCTGCTCTACGTGCCATCCGGCGGCATCGGCGGCCTGGATGCGCTCAAGGCGGTATGCGTGGCCGGCGCCGATTCGGTCGAGATCGCCGTGACCAAACCGCCAGCGGCGTGGAAAGGCATTCCTTATGTGCAAAAGCTCGGGCTCGACCTCGACCGGCTGACCGGACCGGTAACCCTGTTCGAGGGTTCGGCGCGCGCCGGCGTGCCGCATTTTCCCGCCAACGTAAATATCGCCGCGGCACTCGCCATGGCGGGCATAGGCTTCGACCGCACGCAACTGAAAGTAGTGGCCGACCCGGCCCTGATCTACAACACGCACTACATCAACATCCGCGGCAAGACCGGGGCCATCAGCATCAAGTTCGAGAGCGTGCCCTTCCCCGACAATCCCAAGACCGCCATGCTCGCCTGCTACAGCGCGCTCGCGGCGTTCAAGCAGTTCAATTCCCCGGTGCGCTATGGCACTTGAACGGGTTGCGCAGCAATCGTCCAGCGCGCCCGGGTCGCAGCGCATGAGCAACGCAGAACTCATCGTACGCATCCTGCAGGCCGCAGGCATCCGCCACGGCTTCGGCGTGCCCAGCGGCAACGTACTGCCGCTGATGGATGCGATGCGCAGCGGCGGCATCGATTTCGTGCTCACTGCGCACGAAGGGTCCGCGGCGTTTGCCGCGGACGTCACCGGCCGGATGACGGGCGTGCCGGGCCTGTGCATCGCCACTCTCGGCCCCGGCGCGACCAATCTCACCACGGGCGTGGGCAGCGCCTGGCTGGACCGTTCGCCGCTGATCGCGATCACCTGCACGCTGAACGAGGCGCAACTCGGCCGCCGCCTGCAGATGTGGATCGACCATCACGCATTGTTCAAGCCGATCACCAAGGCGACATTGCGCCTGCGTCCCGGCGAGATCGTCGCGACGCTGTCGCAGGCGCTGCAGCTCGCCTTGTCCGAGCCGCAGGGGCCGGTGCACCTCGACCTGCCCGAGGACGTTGCGCTTGCGCAAGCCACAGAGACGCTTGCGCAAGCCACTGAGGCGCTGGCGCCAGCGACCGGGACGGCGCGTGCGCTGCCGGTGGGCATTCCTTTGGCGGGCGCGCCCGAGGCGGCCATCCAGCGCGCAGGCGAATTACTGCGCGGCGCCAGGCGGCCGATTGCAGTGATCGGCGCCAGCGCCATGCGCATGCGCGACCCGCTGTTGCTGCGCGCCTTCGTCGAACGGCACGAGCTGCCGTTCGCGACGACGATGATGGCCAAGGGACTGATAGACGAGGACCACCCCCTGTCGCTGGGTTGCATCGAGCGCGCCATGCGCAAGTTTCAGCGCGCATTGCTCCAGAGCGCGGACCTGGTGCTCGGTCTGGGCTACGACACGGTCGAGGTGGAGTACGAGGCGTGGACCGGGAAGGTGCCGGTGCTGCACGTCGGCACCGAACGCGCAGATGTCGATGCCGGCGTGCGCGTCGCGCACGAAGTGGTCGGCGATCTCGATGCCGCGCTGGCGCGCCTGGCAGCTCTGCCCGCAGCCGCGAACGACTGGCCGGCGCAAGCTGCGAGCCGGCACCGCGACGCATTCCAGCAGGCGCTGCGCCCGCCGACGGACGGCTTCTCTCCGCACCAGGCGATAGACGTGGTGCGCCAAGTGCTGCCGCGGGAGGGCGTGCTTGCCTTCGACATCGGCGCGCACACGCACCAGATCGGCAGCCAGTGGACCGCGCACGCCCCGCGCACTTTCCTTATCACCAACGGCTGGTCGTCGATGGGATTCGGCATTCCGGCTGCGCTAGCCGCCAAACTCGCGCGTCCGGACCTGCCGGTGGTGTGCATGCTCGGCGACGGCTGCTTCCAGATGACCTGCGGCGAAGTGGCTGTCGCGCAGCGCGAGGGTCTCGCCATTCCCTTCGTCGTGCTCGACGACCGCTGGCTGTCGCTGATCAAGGTCAAGCAGGACCGGCGCGGCCTGCCCTACTACGGCACCGAGGTATCGCAGCGGGATTACCCGCCGCCGCCCGCGCACTACTTCGGCGTGCCCGCGGTGGGAGTGGACAGCGCCGCAGGCCTCGAGCGCGAGTTGCGCAAGGCGCTCGCCGCGGACGGCCCGACCATCATCGAAGCGCTGGTCGATCCCGCGCATTACGCGCAGACCGTGTTCGACTAGCAGGCCGCTTGGGTTCGAAGGCCGGCCGTCTAGCGTTCAATGCAAAATGAGGTGGATCCCTCGCCTCATGCACCCACTACGAAGATTTGTTCGGTGCAGCGGCTTGCCGCCTCTCGAGAATTACCAGCGCAATCCCGCCGAGGATCGCCGCGGACGCGAGCACCAGGCGCAGGCTGATGGGCTCGCCCAGGAGCACGACGCCGCCCACAGCGGCAATGACCGGGACGCTGAGTTGCACCGTCGCAGCACTGGTCGCCTTTAGCGCAGGCAGTGCCGTGTACCAGATGGCGTACCCGATACCGGAAGCCAGTGCGCCCGACAATACCGCATACCAGAATCCAGCGTTGTCGACAGAGGTACCGCTGAACATCAACGCACTCAACACGATGGAGATCGGAACGGCGCGCAGGAAATTTCCCGCCGTTACCCTGGTGGGATCGCCCGCGCCCTTGCCGCGCAAGGAGTAAACACCCCATGCGACTCCCGCCCCCAACATCAGTATGGAACCGACCAGCGGCGGCGCCGAGAGACCCGGCAGCAACAGACCGACTAGCCCCCCGAAGGCGAGCACGAGCCCGGCGAGCTGCGCTTTCAGCAGCCGCTCTCCCTTCCAAATGCCGTGGCTGATCATCGTTGCCTGGACCGCGCCGAACAGCAGAAGCGCACCGCTAGCCGCGGGCAGGCTTACATAAGCAAAAGAAAAGCCCGCCGCATAGACGAACAACGCCAATGCCGACAGCCAGTTCCCCCCGCCCTCATGCGCCCCCCGGCCCAATCGCGCGATCAACCAGAGCATCAGCGCTCCCGAGACCAATCGAATCGAGGTAAAGCTGGCGGCATCGATATTGGTATGTTTGAGGGCGAGCCGGCAGAGCAGCGAATTGCCCGCAAACGCGATCATGGCCAGCGACGTAAGGGCAAGAATCCGTGCATATGACATTGAATGCCTTCTTCGAGACTCGCGATTCACCGTAGCCCGGCACGCCGGACGCGCGGCTGCTGCGTACGGCAAAGGATCTACGGAACCACGCTTACCGACGAGAATTCGGAATAGCCCTCTATATTGCAGATTCCGGTAACGTACACGCGCAATCGGATTCCGGTTTTTACTCCCTCCAGCAGGGTTTGAAACATCTTGTCCGAACCAAAGGAGCCGTAATTTTGATAGAACCAGGTTTTATTTTCGCACCCGCTGGGGTTCTGCTTTACCGGGAGTCTTACCACATAGTAATGCTTGGCAGTCGGAACCAGTTCGGCCACGGCGACCACATCGGTCCATCCTGAATTGGCATGAACGAACTGCGACAGGAGCAGGCAACCCGCCCCGACGATCAGTGATAGCGTTTTCTTCATATATGCTCCTTGTCTGTCTGGATAGGCTTGCCTGACTCGAACCAAGCTCGCAATTGAATCCGGCACGCAGGACTCCAAATGCGATCGATGCTGATGCGGGTCATCTAGCTGCCACGCATCAACTCGCGCGCCATCTCGCGCAGCTTCGACCTCTGGATCTTGTTCGCATTGGCGCCGGGCGTCATCGGAAACGCCGCCAGCGCGCACACGCGCAGCGGCACCTTGAATTTCGCGCTGCGCTCGGCGCAGTGCGCGATCAGCGCCTGTTCGTCGAAGTCCGCGCCCGAACGGGTGATGACAAAGGCCAGCGGCCTCACCCCGGCGGCTGTTTCCACCCCCACCACCTGCGCCGCCTGTACCGACGGGTGTTGCTGCAGCACGTCCTCGATTTCGGCGGGACTGACCAGAAAACCGGACAGGCGCAGCGCATCCCCCAGACGCGCGATGAATACGAAGCTCCCGTCCGCCGTGGTGTAGCCCAGATCGCCGCTCCTGAACCAGCCGTCGTCCGTGGTCGCGGCACGGTCTGCCTTTTCGTTTTCAAAATATCCCACCATGCGGCTCGGCACCAGGAATTCGAGTTCGCCCGCGGTGCCATGCGCCAGCACCTGGCCGCTTTCCGGATCGCGCGCGCGCACCCGCGCCTCGGCCGCGACCGGCCGGCCGCCTGGGAGCACCCGCTGCGGCAACGGCGCCGATTCGCTTTGCCGCGCCATCAGCGCCTGCACTTCGCTCATGCCGTAGAGCCCGACCAGCCTGAGTCCGCGCGCCTCGGCCTGCTTGGGCAAGTCGGCAAGCGCCGGGGAAAACGCCGCGTAACCGACGAAGCGCACGCTGGGAAACGGCTGCGGCTCGCTTACCGCGTCCAGCATGCGCTTGACCATTTCGTCGGTGCAGTGCGTATGGGTGATGGCGTGGCGCTGCACCGCGTGCGCCGCTTCGGGCGCGTCGAAACCCGGATACATCACCAGGGTGCGCCCGGCCGCAATCGCAGCCATCGCATTGCAAAAGCCGAACACGCCGCACAGCGGCGCGGTGATCAGGATTTTCGTCTCCGGAGCCGAGTAGCCAAAGTCACGCGCGACATCGCGCGCGTGGCGTATCAGCGTTTGCTGGTCGTGCAGCACGAATTTGGGTGCCTTGGTCGTGCCCGAAGTGGTAAACAGGATGCAACCCGCACCGGGCCGCGAGTCATCGTCGGCGAGCGGCGGGCCCGCGATCAGGCTGCGATAGCGGTGCACCGGCTTTCCGATGACCTCGCCCGGCGCGGCGCCGTCTTCTTCGTACACCAGCAGTGCCTCCAGCGCGGACAAGGCCGAAGGATCGCAGCCGGCGAGTATGCCGCCGAAATCGATCTGGCGATAACCCGGCCAGTAACACAGCAGCTTGGCGCGCGAACGCCCGACGATATCGGCGATTTCCTGGCTCTTGAAACGCGTGTTTACCGCCACCGCGATTGCGCCCAGACGCGCGCAGGCGAAGAGCAAGGCGAGCCAGGCCGGTACGTTGGGCAGCCACACGGCGACGCGGTCGCCGGCGCGCACGCCGCGCTCACGCAAGGCGCCGGCCAGGCGCGCGCTCTCGTCCGCAAGCGCCGCATAC
>JAENXP010000512.1 GCA_016649475.1 Burkholderiales bacterium
AGATTCATCGACATGCGGCGCAGTTCCGCCAGCGCCGATTTTATCGTCGGGCCCAGACGCTCCAGAGCCGCCGCGGTCTTGCCCTCGGCTCCGCTTTTCGCCGCCCGGGCCGCCTCTTCTATCGACATTTTCACCAGGCTCAGGGTCTGTCCCAGACCGTCATGCAAGTCAGCCGCGATGCGCCGCCGCTCGCTTTCCTGGATGGTCAGGTGCTGCGCCGACAGGCGCCACAATTCGTTCTGGGTAAGCTCCGCCGCGCGCAGGTTCTGGTCGTGGCTCGCCTTTGCCGCAGTCACGTCGTCGAATACGACCACGGCGAAAAAATTCTCCGTATCCACGCCTGCATCCTGCACCGGCATCTGGATGCGAATTTCGAAATGCCGCTCGAGCAGCGGATCCCAGACACTGCACTCGGCGTGCCCGTCCCTGGCCAGCGCCGCCGCGTTGCGCCGCCAGACCTGCCTCAGGTAACAGTTGCCGTCGCGGCAGCGCTTGTGCACTACGTCATGCAGATCGACGCCCTTGACCCATTCGACCTCGCCCAGTCTCCAGCGCTCCAGCGTGCGATTGGCGTGCGTCAGTCGCCCCGCGCCGTCGACCAGGCAAATGAGTTGCGGCATCGAGTCCGCGGCGAACAACCATTGCTGTTTGATTCGTTCCAGCGTCTTTATGTGCATAGCAACAAACTCCAGGCTTCTTTATTATTGATTGAACCGCGAATATGTTACGTGCCCCGCGGCACCGGGCCGCGGTTGCCACCGGCGCGATAGCCGTCCGCGCCGCTCTTTCTGCGCATTGCATCGGCAAGGCAGCTGAGGCAGATGGCGAGCGGGCGGTTTCGCAGCGCGAGGTGATAGGGGATAGGCAGTCTGCTGCGTGTCCATGCCGCGCGCAGCGCTTCTTCATTGCAGGGGTCGGTGTCCAGCGGCAGGCTGAGTTGCGCTTCGGCGTGGCGATCCGGCCGCAGCGCTTCGCTGTACTTTCTTCGGGCGGCACCTGTTCCGACGTTCATGCGACCTTCCGTAACTTGTCAGTTATAGGGCATGTCTGGATCACGCCGCTGCCCGGACTTTCAGTGGCGTGTGGCGCGTGTGCAAAGAATAGTCGGCGCGTGCGCTGAAAGCACTGGAGCAAAACCCGCAATTGCGACAGGCGGGTTGAGCAGGATTGAAGGAGGGAAATAACGTAGTGATCGCCGCTGGCAGCCTGGTTCGGCGACAGGCATTTCCCCAATGCTGGTGTAGCGGGCTACCCGTGTTTGAGCGCGCGCCCCGAAATGCGGAGCGCGTTTGCGCGGCTGATCGAATGCCGCGGAAAGTCAAGCCTGGCGCGGCATTCCAGGGTGCGGGGCGTTCCGGAATACGCGATTTCGATTTTTGGCATGGATGCTGCATGTAGGGTCACCAGCCCCAAAACGTACGGGGGAAATGTCCCAGACGGGTGTAATGACCCACAAAGGAAACTTCTTCCGCGGCGACTAGGCGCAAGTAAAGCAGTGCCCCGTCAAACATCTTACGAAGGAAACGAAAATGAATTCGCGTGAAAAACTCATCCAGCGGACGATGGATGTCCAAAGGGAAATCACCAAGGCAGGACTGAAACGGCGCGACCTGATGAAAATGGGCTTGCTCAGCGCCAGCACCGGCATGTTGCTGCCGATCTCCGGCCTGAGCATGCGTGCGGCCTGGGCCTCCAAAGGTGGCACCAGCGGCGGTGGCACCAGCGGCGGCGGCACCAGCGGCGGTGGCGGCACCAGCGGCGGCGGTTGCCCGGTTCCGGGCGTAGACATCATCAGCCCTTTCACCCGGCCCTGGATCGAAGAACTGCCGCGTCTGGTGGAAAAGAAGACCGTGCTGAACAACGACCCCGCCAACTGCAACTGGGGCAACGGCGGCGGCGCGCCCGCACCTGACGCGGTCGGTACCATGACCGGCGGCGATTCGAAGATCAGGGCATGCGAGGAATTTCCCGCGCTGCACGATTGCACCCCCTATCCCGAACTGAGCCATCAGGGCTGGGGCAAGCCCGGCATACTCGGCAACCACGTTCCGCAGAAATGGTATGAGATGCGCGCCAAGCAGTTCAATCAGGTGTGGCACCGTGACCTGCCCGCGGGCACGACGGGCCAGGCGGCCTGGGGCTTCGACGGCGTGCTGCCCGGCCCGATGTTCCGCACGCGCTACGGCGAGCCGCATTTCACGCGTATCCACAACGATCTGCCGGCGCAGAACCTGGGCTTCGGCATCAACCAGATCACCACGCACATGCACAACCTGCATACGCCTTCGGAGAGCGATGGCAATCCGCTGTACACCAACTATTCGGGCCACTATTACGATTACCACTACCCGAACGTGTACGCCGGCGTGAAACAGTACGGCGGCATCGGCAATCCGGACGAGGCGCTGGGCACCCTGTGGTATCACGACCACCAGCTCGACTTCACCTCGCAGAACGTGTACGCGGGCCTGGCCGGCATGAACTCGATCTACGATGCCTGGGGTGCGTATTCCGACCCCAACATGGGCGACTACGGCGACGAGACCAAGGGCTGGCGCCTGCCCTGCGGCGACAATTATGAATTCGACGTCGGCCTGGTGTTCCACGACCGCCAGTTCGATCCGAACGGTGTGGACTTCTTCCCGCTGACCTGCTTTGACGGCGCCATCGGCGACAAGATGACGGTGAACGGCAAGATCCAGCCCTACATGCCGGTCAAACGCCGCAAGTACCGCTTCCGTTTCCTCAACATGGGCCCGTCGCGCACCTACAACTGGTTCCTCAGCAACGGCAAGTCGATGGTGGTCGTCGCCAACGACGGCAACCTGTTCCCGGCGCCGGTGGTTACCAGGAACATCTGGCAGACCGTGGCCGAGCGCTTCGACGTGATCATCGACTTCGCGGAATACCAGCCGGGCGAGGAGATCATCCTGGTCAA
>JAENXP010000621.1 GCA_016649475.1 Burkholderiales bacterium
CAGTAGGCGCTGCCCATTTCGGCCAACGATTTCCACTGAACCGGCGTGGCCGGCCTGCGCCGCGCTCCAGCGCCGGGCTCCTGCACGCCGAATACCAGCAGCACGACGGCAATTGAAGCCGGAATCATGGCGAACCAGAATACGGTCCTGAAATCCCCGGCCCAGATGAGCATCAGCGCGATGCCGAACAGGGGGCCGAGAAACGCGCCCACCGTATCCAGGGACTGGCGCAAGCCATAGGCAGCGCCGCGAATCTCCGGCGGCGCCAGATCGGCAACCAGGGCATCGCGCGGGGCGCCGCGTATGCCCTTGCCGATGCGATCGATGAAGCGCGCCGCGAGCACCCAGTTCACGGTCAGCGCTAGTGCGAACAGCGGCTTGGACAGGGCGCCCAGGCCATAACCGATTACGGCCAGGGCTTTGCGTTTGCCCAGATAATCGCTGAGCACGCCCGAAAACACCTTGACGATCAGCGCGGTCGATTCGGCGATGCCTTCGACCATGCCCACTGCAAAGGCGGTTGCGCCCAGGCTGGTGACCATGAACACCGGCAGCAAGCCGTGTATCAGTTCGGACGACACGTCCATGAACAGGCTCACGAAGCCGAGCATCCAGACGCCGGGCGGAATGGCCGGCCTGGTCTTCAGTCCGGCCATAGACAGGTTCCAGAAGCAATGGATCGCACACGGGCATTGTAGCCATCGGGGATAGGGCCGTGCACTGCTGGCTGCCGCAGTCCTCCGCTGCCGAGGCCGGCGACTGCCCGCTATTCAGGACCACAGCCGCATTTTTGCGGCTGCTTCCAAACGGAAACCCTGAACAGGTAGAGCGTAGGCCCGCGCGCGGAAGTACAATACGCTTGGCCTGACGCGCGCACGAGGGGGTACGCCAACCGGGCCGATAAACTTCGACAAGAGGATAGACATGAAAGTTAGTCAGTATATGACCCGGCAGGTACTTACGATCACTCCACAGACCGAGTTTCGTCGGGCATTCGATCTCATGCACAGCCGCCGCATTCATCATTTGCCGGTGGTCGACGGCGACCGCGTGGTTGGCATCGTCGCCGAACGCGACCTGCTGCTCGCCGCGGCGAACTTCGGGTCCGCTGTCGTACCAGTTGCCGAGATCATGCATGCCTCTCCGGTCTGCGTGTCGGAGAATGCTCAGCTGAAACAGGCCGCCCGGCTGCTGGTGGTCAACCACATAGGCAGCCTCCCCGTTCTGAACTCGCGCAAGGTTCTGGTCGGCATCATCACCGAGACCGACGTATTCAAGATCACCGCAGGGATGTTGCATGCCCGGCGGGCAACGAAAACGGCAGCGAAGAAAGCGCCCGGAAAAACCAGCAAGAAGGCGGGGAAGGCAATTGCCTCGGGCAAGCCCAAAACGGTGCGCACGCCGGCCAAAAAAGGCGCTGCGAAGAAGAAATAGCGCCGCCGACCCGACGGGAGCGCACCTGGGCCGGCTGCCTGGCGCGCCCCCGGTTCTGGTCTCGCGCCTGGGACAGAAGCTCTGTTTGCGGCTGCCTCAGCGGCCGAAGCGTTTAACCACGGTCATGAGTTCGTCGATTGCCGCTTCGCCATTGCCCGAGCGGATCGCGGAGCGCACGCAGCCTTTGGTATGGCTCGCCAGCAACTGCAAGGCGAGCGCGTCCAGCGCCGACTGGATCGCCGAAATCTGCGTCAGCACATCCACGCAATAGCGGTCCTCCTCGACCATTTTCGCTACGCCCCGGGTTTGCCCTTCGATCCGGTTCAGTCGCTTGAGCAGGGCCGACTTGTTGGGCTGCACCACCCCGTGTTCTGCGTGGTGCTCGCACTCCAGGGTGTCAGGCTGCGACTTCAAATCCCGCCTCCACCACGCTGCGCTTGAGTTGTTCGACCTGCACCTTGCCCGGATCGTACTCGACTACAGCGTTCTTCTTTTCCAGGGACACCTCGGCTTTCGCAACTCCGTCCAGCGCGTTCAACACATTGCCCACACTGCGCACGCAGCCGCCGCAGGTCATGCCTGAAATTCCCAATGTCACTTTTTCCATGTCGATCTCCTATTTGTCATGAGTTGAATTGACCACGAAAAACCCTAGCCGCGCCGCCAGCGCCGCAACAGCAGCGAGTTGCTGACCACCGATACCGAAGACAAGGCCATCGCCGCTCCGGCTATCACCGGATTGAGCATCCCGGCCGCGGCCAGCGGGATGCCGAGCACGTTGTAGATGAATGCGAAGAACAGGTTCTGCCGGATCTTCTTCAGCGTGGCGCGCGACAGGCTGATGGCGTCGACGACCGAGAGCAGGTCGTTGCGCATCA
>JAENXP010000097.1 GCA_016649475.1 Burkholderiales bacterium
GCGACAGCGACAGCGGTTTGCCCGCGCGTGCAAAGGCCTCGAACAGATCCAGGGTGCGGCCAGCGGTTTTCACATTCATGAAAGGATTTTAGCATATGTGAAATGCGGTGTTGCCCGGACAAAACCGGTCTGCGCGCATTGGCCGGGCAAGGACCCATCGAGCTGCGGCGATTGAACTTGTATAAACCCTTCGCACTGTTTTGCTTCTATCAGTAACCGTGTTTTCCGAACGGATGCGCTTTTTATCCGTACGGAAAACACGGTTGGCGCGCGCAGCGCGCAAAGGGTTTTCGTCGCATGCGACGGTAATCGAAATGCCTGAGCTTATCCGCATGTCCCCGCGACGGGGACAGACTACGGCCGTATCCCGAACGCGGTCCTGCCCGGCGTGCGCAGCGGCGCCGCGAGCTCGGCGAATTCGCACAACAGTCGCCGCGTGTCGCGCGGATCGATGATTTCCTCGACGATGAAGGACTCGGCGCTGCGAAAGGGCGATGTGAATGCCTTCAGGCGCTTCTCGATTTCGGCCATACGCGCGGCCGGATCGGCGGCGGCCTCGATGTCGGCCTTGTACGCGGCTTCGAGGCCGCCGGCGATCGGCAGCGAGCCCCATTCGCCCGAAGGCCAGACGTATCGGAGGTTGTAGCGCCCCGCGTTCTGGTGCGCGCCGCCGGCGACGCCGAACACCTTGCGCACAATGATCGAGCACCAGGGGACGCTGGCCTGGCACACCGCGGACATCGCGCGCACGCCATAGCGTATGGTCGCGCTGCGCTCGGCTTCCAGCCCGATGAGAAAGCCCGGGATATCCACCAGGTGCACCACCGGCAGATGGAAGATTTCAGCGAGGTCGACGAAGCGGGTGACTTTTTCCGACGCCTGCGCCGTCCACGCGCCGCCATAGAAGTAGGGATCGCTCGCCATCAGGGCAACCGGCCAGCCGTTCAGGCGCGCGAAGCCGGTGATCACCGAGCGCCCCCACATCCTGCCGATTTCAAAAAACGAACCGCGATCGACCAGTGCCTCGACGATGGCGCGCATTTTGTAGACCTTGCGCGCATCCCTGGGGACCGCCTCGATCAACCAGGGATCGCTGCGTCCCGGGTCGTCCTCACATGGCGTTCGCGGCGGCAGTTCATGGACCGAGCTCGGAAGATAGGAAAGAAAACGCCGCGCGCGCGCGAACGCGTCGGCCTCGCTCTCTGCCTCGTCGTCGACGGCGCCGTTGCGGGTGTGGATGGCGCTGCCGCCGAGCTCGTTTTTCCCGTAATTTTTCTCCACCCGCGCCACCACCGGCGGCCCGGCGACGAAGAGCTGCGAGGTGTCTTTCACCATCACCGAGTAGTGGCTCGCTGCCACCCGCGCCGAGCCCAGACCGGCGACCGAGCCCAGGGCGAGCGAAACCACGGGCACTACCGACATGTTCCTCACCACCTGTTCCCAGATCGCGATGGTGGGGATCTGGGTCCTGCCGTCCTGCTCGATATTTTTCACCGAGCCGCCACCGCCGGTGCCGTCGACCAGGCGCACCATCGGCAGGCGCAGCTCGTAGGCCATCATCTCGACACGCTCCAGCTTTTCACGCAGCCCGCCGTCGTTGGCTCCGCCGCGCACGGTGAAGTCGTCGCCGGCGATCACCACCGGCCGCCCGTCTATCCTGCCGCGCCCCATGACCAGATTGGTCGGCACCATGTCGATGAGTTCGCCCGCCTCGTCGTATTTCGCCTTGCCGGTAATGGCGCCGATTTCGTGAAAGGATCCTGCATCGAGTATGCCGGCAACGCGCTCTCGCACCGTCAGTTTGCCCAGATCGCGGTGCCGCTTTACTTTCTCGGCCCCGCCCATGCGGCGTCCGAGTTCCTCGCGCTTGCGCAGTTCGTCTATTTCCGGTTGCCAGGTCATTTGTGTCCCGTCGCATCGATGATTTTTCGTGCAAGTCTAGCAGCAACCGGCGGCAAGCAAGACGGGGAATCGGCGTTCGAATAGCGGCGTCTTGACGATGCGCCGGGTCCAGCCTAACCTAGTCGCATGCCATTCGCGGGCTTGCAAACCGGCAGACATGCCGCGATGTCCAGAAAACAACAAGAATTCCTTGACCGTAGAAATTCGCTCACGCGCACGGGCATGCTGACGTGGGGGAGGACCAGATGGAAACGAAACAGACCACGGTTTGGCGCTATGCGGCGGTCGCCGCGATTGCGGCTATCGTCGGTGGCGCAGTCGTGTTTGCTATCGGACCGGGCGAAAAGGAGTTGGGCCAGCTCCGGGTCCAGCGCGACGCCCTCGCCACCGAACTGAGCGCGGCCCAGGGGAAGACCGCCTCGCTGCGAGGCGAGCTGCAATCCCTGAACGAGGCGAGCAGCGCGATGAAATCGGAATTCGACCGGGCGAAGGCTGACCTGTCCGAGCGCGAGGACGCGAGCCTCAAGGCGAACGCAGCGCTGAAATCGGAGCTCGACAAGCTCAAGGCGAGCCTGGCCGAGCGCGAGGACGCTAGCTTAAAGGCGAACGCAGCGTTTAAGTCAGAGCTCGGCCAGCTCAAGGCGAGCCGGGCCGAGCGCGAGGACGCGAACCTCAAGGCGAGCGCTGCGCTGAAGTCGGAGCTAGACCGGCTGAAGGCGGACCTGGCCGAGCGCGAGGAAGCGAGCAATAAGGCGAGCGCCGTGCTCAGCGAGCGTGAGCGCGCGATGGCGGCGTTGGAAAACAAGAACCGCGCACTTGCGACTGAAAACGACGCAATGAAAAACAAGCTCGCCGGCATAGAGGAAAAAATGCAGGCCACGAGCGCCGAGCGCGCGGCACTTGCGCGCGACCTCGGTGCGACCGGAGAATCGCTAGCGGCAGCCCAGGCGCGCGCCGCCGAACTGAACAAGTCGTACGAAGCGCTGCTCACTGAAAAAACCACGCTCGCTGAGCGGGCCGCAGCGCGGCACGCCGAGCTCGAAACCACGAAAAAAGCGCTAGAGGAAGCGCAGACCGAAGTGGCGCGTCTGATGGGCGCGCGCGGCATTTACACGGTGCAAGACGGAGATTCCCTGTCCACCATCGCGGCGTTCTTCTACCGCAGCGGACTGCGCTGGCCTGATATCTTCAGGGCAAACTCGTTTCTCATCAGCCATCCCGACCTGATCTATCCGCGCCAGGTACTTATCATTCCGTACTGAGGCCGGATCGCATCCCGGTGCAATGAATATGGGACGGCCGCCGCAACAGGATCGCTGTTGCGCAGCCACGGGCTAGAGGTCATTTCGGAATTGCAGCTATGGCCCCCGACTTGAAATCCGTTGCAAAAACAATTTTTTTGCAACGGCAGATAAAGGCGATTATGAAGGAAGCCATCCCCCCATTTTGCGATGACCTCTTGGGGAGGATCAAGGCAGGTATCCCTTTAACGTAAAATTGGTTTTTACTTCGAAGACCAAGTACAAGGAATAGACATGGCTCAAGGCACTCGACTCGACGGCAAGACCGCACTCGTCACCGGCGCCTCCAGTGGACTCGGCTGGCGCTTCGCCCAGGTTCTTGCCGGGGCGGGCGCCAGGGTCGCGCTGGCCGCGCGCAGCACCGAAAAGCTGGAACAGCTAAAGCAGGAAATCGAGCAGGCCGGCGGCAGGGCCTGCGTCGTGAGGATGGACGTGACCGATGTGGCCAGCGTGCGCGCCGCGGTGCTGGCTGCCGAGTCGGCGCTGGAGGGTATCGACATCCTGGTCAACAACTCCGGCGTCAACAAGCAACAGCGCGCGCTCGAGGTCGAGGAAGCGGATTACGACTATGTGACCGACACCAATTGCAAAGGGGCATTTTTCGTCGCCCAGGCGGCGGGCCGCGGCATGATCGCGCGCAAATGCCCCGGGCGCATCATCAACATCGCCTCGGTCGCCGGCGTGCGCGTGCTGGCGCAGTTATCGACCTACTGCATGTCCAAGGCCGCGGTGATCCAGATGACCAAGGCGCTGGCGCACGAATGGGGGCGCTACAACATCAATGTCAATGCGATTTGTCCGGGATATATCGAAACCGGGATCAACCGGGCTTACTGGGAAACCGACGAGGGCAAGAAGCTGATGAACATGCTGCCGCGCCGGCGCGTCGGCCAGCCGGAGGATCTGGACGGGCTGCTGCTGCTGCTCGCCTCCGAGCAGTCCGGTTTCATCAACGGCGCGGTCATCACCGCCGACGACGGGCTGGCCGTGGGCTAGTTCGGTTTGCGCGGCGGGCCCTACTTCGACCGAAACTGTTTTTCGAGCTGATCCGCGGCGGCGGGATCGAGTTTGCGCAGTCCCTGCAGGGCCTCGTCCCTGCGTTCGTTTTGTCCGGTGAGGTTATAGGCGTTGGCCAGTCCGTACCACGCCTGCGCCAGATACCCATCGTAGCGCACGCTTTCGCGGTAATTCGGAAGCGCCCGATCCGGATCGCCATGCTGCATATAGTGCTCGGCCAGTGCCAGATAAGCCTGCGCCGACTCGGGCCGGTTGCGCAGTGCCTGGCCGTAGGCGCGGACCGCCAGGTCGCTGCGGCCCAGCGCGTCCTGGCTCTGCGCGAGTGACAGCCAGGTATCCTCGTCTTCCGGACTGATGCGCAGCGCCTGCTGGTAGGACTCGACGGCCGCGGCGTGCTGGTCCTGCCGCGCCAGCGCATAGCCCTGCAGCCACCACCAGTTGGCGCCGGTCGCGTCGCGCTGCAGCTGGGCTTGCGCCAGGGCGGCCATGCCGGGCCAATCCTGTTTCTGTTCCAGCTCGACAATCCGGCGTGCAGTGCCCTGGTCTACGTGGCGTGCGAACGCGGCCACCGTCGGTGTCACCGCCATCGACGCGACCTGCACCGCGACCTGAGCGCAGGCGCCACAAGCGGCAAGGCAGGCGACGACGCCTGCCCGCCTGATAAACCCGGGAATCAAGAAGTGCTAGACCTTGTTCTGGTACACATAGGCCTGCTGCTTCACGCGGGATTCCTTTTCGCGCTTGCGCTCATCCAGGTCCTGTGTGTGGTCCCACCAGATTGCGCGGCTTTTTCGCTGCTCCGCCTCGAGCAGGGGCCTCTGCTGTTTCAGCTCGCGAATGAACTGGGTGAATTCGGATTCGTACTGTTGCGCTTTGAACTCGCCGAGAAATCTGCTGAGCCATGATTCGTGCATTGCCATGATTTACCCCTGTTAAAACTGCTCTTCGGTCAGCGCCATCACGCCGGCGGCGCCGCGCACTACGGTGTTGCGCAATCCCGGCGCCTGCGCCAGGACGTGGTCGGCATAAAAGCGTGCTGTCCCGATCTTTGCCTGGTAGAACGCGGCGTCGCCTTCCTTCGCCGCCAGCCGCTTCTGCGCCACCAGCGCCGCGCGCGCCATCTGCCAGCCGCCGCAAACGATGCCCATCAACTTGAGAAACGGCACCGAGCCCGCGTGCACGGCCTTGGGGTCTCTGGCGTAGGTGGAGACGATCCAGGTCACGCTCTCTTCCACCGCCTTGATGCCGGCGGCAAGACCGGCGCGTATGTCGGCCATGTCCTCGCCCTGTACCTGCGCCAGCTCGCCCTCGACCACGCGCATTGCCTTGATCAGTTCCTTCGCCGTCGCCCCGCCCTCGCGCGCCATCTTGCGCCCGACCAGATCGTTCGACTGGATCGCGGTAGTGCCTTCGTATATGGTGGTGATGCGCGCATCGCGCATGTGCTGCGCAGCTCCGGTTTCCTCGACGTAGCCCACGCCGCCGTGCACCTGGATTCCGGTGGACGCCACTTCGATGCAGCTCTCGGTGCTCCAGCCCTTCACCACCGGTATCATCATGTCGGCGAATGCCTGGTGCTTGGCCCGCAGCGTCGCGTCCGGATCACGATGGGCGATGTCCATCGCAGCGGCCACGACGTAGGCGAGCGCGCGCATCGCCTCGGCCTGCGCCTTCATGCTCATCAGCATGCGGCGCACGTCGGGCTGGCGGATGATGGGCACGGCCTTGCCGCCGCCCGCGAGGTCACGCCCCTGCACGCGCTCCTTGGCATAGGCCAGCGCCTGCTGATAGGCGCGGTCGGAAATGGCGACGCCCTCCAGGCCGACGGCGAAACGCGCCGCGTTCATCATGATGAACATGTACTCCAGGCCGCGATTCTCCTCGCCGATGAGATAGCCGAGCGCGCCTTCCTTTTCGCCGAAAATCAGCACCGCGGTAGGGCTGGCGTGGATGCCTAGCTTGTGCTCGATCGAAGCGCAGTGCACGTCATTGCGCTTGCCCAGACTGCCGTCTGCATTGACCAGGAACTTGGGCACGATGAACAGCGATATGCCCCTGACGCCTTCGGGCGCGTCGGGCGTACGCGCGAGCACCAGGTGGATGATGTTCTCGGCCAGGTCGTGCTCGCCGTAGGTGATGAAAATCTTCTGCCCGTGAATCCTGTAGTTCTCGCCTTCGGGTATCGCTTTCGCCTTTACCAGCGCCAGATCCGAACCCGCCTGCGGCTCGGTCAGGTTCATGGTGCCGGTCCAGCTGCCTTCGACCATTTTCGGCAGATAGACTTTTTTCAGGGCGTCCGCGCCGCGCAACAGCAGCGCCTCGATCGCGCCGCAGGTCAGCAGCGGCACAGCGAAAACGCCATGTTGGACGCCTTCCACATTTCCATCACCGGCGTCGCCACCAGCTTGGGCAGGCCCTGGCCGCCGAATTCGGCCGGAAACTGCAGTGCATTCCAGCCGCCCTCGACGAACTGCTTGTACGCCTCGACGAAACCCTTGGGCGTAGTGACCTTGCCGCCGGCCCATTTGCAGCCTTCCACGTCGCCCGACTGGTTCAGCGGCGCCAATACCTCGGCGCAGAACCTGCCGCTTTCCTCAAGTATCTGATCGACCAGCTCGACGCTGACTTCCTCGCAGCCGGGGAGCTGTGCGATCTCGTCTAGACCGGCGAGTTCCTTCAACACGAACTGCATGTCTTTCAACGGCGCTGCATATTCAGTCATGATGATCTGCCTCGAGTACGAAAGTGACAATCACATGCGGCTCCCGGATACCGCCGCAGGCGACGAACGCAGTTGCGCGCTACCGCGCGCGCCAAGGTAAACACCAAACGCGGCATGGGGTTTTATCCAAGATCGCCGATTGCGCAAGTTTTAGCAGCACAGATCGAAGTATCCTCCAACGTCCGCCGATGTCGCCAAACTGACATTGCGCGCTATGGCATACACCAAACACGGCACCGGGTTTTATCCAAGATCGTCGATTGCGTACGGATAGGTTCATCATCCGTGCGCAATCGGCGATCCGCGCGGACGGGCCGCCGTCCGCGCAAGTTTTAGCACCACAGATCGAAGCATCCTCCAACGTCCGCTGATGTCGCCAAACTGGCATTGCGCGCTACGCGCGCCAACCGTGTTTTCGGTACGGATGAAAAGCACATCCGTACCGAAAACACGGTTATTGTAGACACCAAACACGGCA
>JAENXP010000342.1 GCA_016649475.1 Burkholderiales bacterium
AGTAAATGAACGCAGTAGCAGAGATGCCGGCCCCGTTGCTCTTCACCGACAATGCGGCGAACAAGGTGAAGGAACTGATCGAGGAAGAGGGCAACGAGGAGCTTAAGCTGCGCGTATTCGTCAGCGGCGGCGGCTGCTCTGGTTTCCAGTACGGCTTCACGTTCGACGAAGTCAAGAATGAGGATGACACCGCGATGGAGAAGAACGGCGTCACCTTGCTGATCGACGCAATGAGCTATCAATACCTGGTCGGAGCGGAAATCGATTACCAGGAGGGGCTGGAAGGCGCGCAGTTCGTTATCAAGAACCCGAATGCGACCAGCACCTGCGGCTGCGGATCATCGTTCTCAGCCTGAGGCGCCAGATACTCTAAGACGGGAGCTGCGGCTCCCGTTTTTTTTCGTGTAATCATGCTGATCACGCGGCCCCAGACCGGCGAATAAGTCCCGCGTAGTCATGCCAGGAACGTGCATGCAGGCCACTGCGGAGTTTTCGAAATGGCCTTGGATCTTGACGAGCCGGAGGGGGATGGGCCTCCTCGCTTAGAAACGAATTCTTACTCGAGCAGCGCCAGATTGACGTTTTCGAGCAGCGTCAGCTCTGCGGCGAGGGGCGCGGAAACGCTGTTGAATGCCGCCATCTCCTGTGCGGGGACGGGTAGTGCCTCGGGCAGTGCCACCTTGAGCGGGTTACGCACCTGGTTATTGATGCGAAATTCGTAATGCAGGTGCGGCCCTGTGGCCCAGCCGGACTGCCCGACATGCCCGATCACGTCTCCCTGATGTACCCGCATGCCTTTGTGCAAGCCAGGCTCGAAACCGCGGAGGTGGGCGTAACGGGTGCTGAAGCCGCCTTGGTGCTTGAGGGTGATGACCCTGCCGTAACCGTTCTGCGTGCCGGCAAACTCTACCGTGCCGTCAGCGGTGGCTTTGACATGGGTGCCGGCCGGGGCGGCGAAATCGATACCCTGGTGTTTGCGCCACTGGTGCAGGATTGGGTGAAAGCGCATCGCGAAGCCGGAACTGATGCGGGAAAATTGCAGTGGCGAGCGCAGGAAGGCCTTGCGCAGGTTCTTGCCGTCGGGGGTGTAATAGCCGCCCTTTCCGTCGACACCCTGGAACCAGATCGCACGGTAACTCTTGCCCTTGTTGATGAACTCGGCGGCAAGCAGGCGACCTGACTTGATCGCGCGGCCCTGGTGATAGAGCATCTCGTAGATCACGGTGAATTTGTCCCCGCGGCGCAGGTCGCGGTGAAAATCGATGTCGCCGGAAAAGATATCGGCGAGTTGGATGGCGACGTTGTCCGACAGGCCAATGGCATCGGCCGCTGCGAAAAGCGAACTGCGGATTTCGCCGGACTTCATTTGCTGCTGTGGCGAGAGGGAGAGTTGCTGCTCGACCAATTCGAATTCCGCACCCTGTTTGTCGAAGCCGACTAGTTTGTCCCTGTCGGTGATATAGCGCAGTGCGAGCAGGCTGCCGTCGTCGGTGGTACGCGCCTGTACCGTGGTGCCCGGGCGCAATAATTGCAGCGCTGGTTCGCGCTTGATCTGCGCGAGAAAGGTGCGCGCTTCCTGGTCGTTCACGTCCATGCGCCTCAGCAGGTCGGAAATGGTGTCGCTGCGTGCGAAGCGCTCTTCTCGCCAAAATACCTGGTCGGCATCAACGGATTGCTCGGCGCTGGCGAGTTTCAGGCTTTCCACCACCATTCTGGTGGGGACGTAGGAGCTTACCGTGTCGGGTGCGGTGCCGAAGGCGGCAACCATGCCGAGTAACGGCAGACTGCACAGAGCGACGATATAGCGCAGGCGGAGTTTTGATTCTCGCCGGCCGCCGAAGTGCGTTAAAATTTGTTCTTCGCGCATATTCATCCGATAGATAGTCCTTGGATAGGAAGGATCGCCTTTCTGGCTCGGGCGTCAGCTTAACACGGAGTCTGTCGGGAGTCTGTCTGGTGTGCCATAGATGCGGAGTGTAATGAGAAAAAATACCACTGAGGCCGCCATGCAGATTATCAAACGCGGCTGCGGCGAGCTGCTGGTGGAGGAGGAACTGGCTGAAAAGCTCGAATCCGGCCGGTCGCTGCGCGTCAAAACCGGCTTCGATCCGACGGCGCCGGATCTGCATCTGGGACATACCGTGCTCATCAACAAGATGCGCCAGTTCCAGGAACTCGGGCACCACGTCATGTTCCTCATCGGTGATTTCACCGGGTTAATCGGCGATCCTACCGGCAAGAATGTGACGCGGCCGCCGCTGACGCGCGCCGATATCGAGGCCAATGCCATCACCTACAAGGCGCAGGTATTCAAGATTCTCGACGCCGAGAAAACGGAGATCTGCTTCAACTCGACGTGGGGCGACGCACTGGGCGCGGCCGGCATGATCAAGCTTGCTGCGACTTCGACCGTTGCGCGTATGCTGGAGCGCGACGATTTCGGCAAACGCTACAAGGCGAACCAGCCGATCGCCATTCACGAATTTCTCTATCCGTTGATGCAGGGATACGATTCAGTGGCCATGCGCGCCGACATCGAGCTCGGCGGCACCGACCAAAAGTTCAACCTGCTGGTCGGACGCGAGATGCAGAAGCATTACGGTCAGTCGCCGCAATGCATCCTTACCATGCCTCTGCTCGAAGGGCTCGACGGCGTCAACAAGATGTCGAAGTCCCTGGGCAACTACGTCGGCATCAACGAGAGGCCGGAGGATATTTTCGGCAAGCTGATGTCGATCTCGGACGAGCTGATGTGGCGCTACATCGAACTGCTTTCGTTCGAGTCGCTGGCGACGGTGGAGAAGTGGAAGCAGGAGGTCGCTCTCGGGCGCAATCCGCGCGACGTCAAGGTCGCGTTCGCGCAGGAAATCGTGGCGCGCTTCCATGACAACGCGGCGGCAGCGCACGCGCTCGCCGATTTCGAAGCGCGCTTTCGCCAGGGAGCGTTACCCGAAGACCTGCCGGAAGTGGAAATCGCCGCGGAAGAAGGCGGCCTGCCGCTCACGCAGGCGCTGAAGCAGGCACATCTGACCGCAAGCACCTCCGAGGCGATACGCATGATCGATCAGGGCGGTGTGAAATTGGACGGCGAGCGCGTAAGCGACCGCGGTATCAGGCTAGCTAAGGGCGCTGTTGCCGTGGTGCAGGTGGGCAAGCGCAAATTCGCGCGCATCACTGTCGTCTGATTCGCGTCGTTTGAGCAGCGGCGCGCGCCGTTGCCGCTGAAATATTCCTGCAAAACGCTTGACCTGCTTCGCGGGTGCTATATAATCCCGCCTCTTTGCCCGACGGCCTCGGCCCCGGGTTTGCTCTTTAAAAATTTACAGCCGATAGGTGTGGGTGCTGGGTGTGGTGCGAAGGCACCTGGTTGATGTTCTGTGCGCGAGTGCGGGGGATTAGCTGGGGCATTTCGGTGTAAGAGCCGGGGTGGCTTTATGTTGCTGTGGTGCGCGAGTGCTGCGGTGGGATGGGGAGCTGACTCGAACAGATACACTTTGGTACTCACACATATGATTTAGTCAGTGACGTAGGAAATCCCTTTTGGGGGATAACCTTGTTGAGGACTTTGAGAGTATTGTGAGCGCGGACCGGTAAAACGGTTTGCAAAAACAGTCGCTTAGGTGATTGTGAATGGATTGAACTGAAGAGTTTGATCCTGGCTCAGATTGAACGCTGGCGGCATGCCTTACACATGCAAGTCGAACGCGAAAGTAGGGGCAACCCTGCGAGTAGAGTGGCGAACGGGTGAGTAATACATCGGAACGTACCCAGGAGTGGGGGACAACCTCGAGAAATCGAGGCTAATACCGCATACGTCCTGAGGGAGAAAGCGGGGGATCCGCAAGGACCTCGCGCTCATGGAGCGGCCGATGTCGGATTAGCTAGTTGGCGGGGTAAAGGCCCACCAAGGCTACGATCCGTAGCTGGTTTGAGAGAACGACCAGCCACACTGGGACTGAGACACGGCCCAGACTCCTACGGGAGGCAGCAGTGGGG
>JAENXP010000301.1 GCA_016649475.1 Burkholderiales bacterium
CATAGACGACACCGTGGCCCAGGTCCCCGAACCGATTGCCTCGGCACTGTATCGCATCACCCAGGAGTCGCTCACCAACGTGGCGAAATATGCGCACGCCACCAACGCCGAGATCCGCCTGGAGCGGGACGGCGAATGGGTGCAACTGCTGGTGCGCGACAACGGCCGCGGCATCGCGGCGGCGGATCAGGACAAGCGCGGCACCTTCGGGCTGCTGGGCATCCGCGAACGCGTCACGCTGCTCGGCGGCGAGGTTGCGATCGTGGGCGAGCCCGGGCAGGGCAGCGAGGTACGCGCACGCATACCGCTCGCGGCGGCAGACGCGGAGGCGCTTGCATGACGCGCATCCTCATCGCTGACGATCACGCCATCGTGCGCGACGGACTGCGCCGCATTCTCCAGAGCGCCCCCGGCATCGAAGTAGCCGGCGAAGCGGTGGACGGCGACGAGGTCATGGCGCGTGTGCGCGCCGGCGGCTTCGAGCTGCTGTTGCTCGACATGTCGATGCCAGGGAAAAGCGGTATCGAGTTGATCAAGTGGGCAAAGGCCACCCGCCCTGATCTCGCGGTACTGGTGCTGTCCATGCACCAGGAGGAGCAATATGCGGTGCGCGCAATTCGCGCCGGCGCCTCCGGATACGTGACCAAGGAGAGCGCCTCGGCGCTGCTGGTCTCGGCAATCCGCAAGGTTGCCGAGGGCGGGCTGTACATCAGTTCCGGAGTGGCCGAGCAGCTTGCGCACACGCTCAGGCCGCAGGCGACGGAGCTGCCCCATCAGACCCTGTCCGACCGCGAGTACGAGGTGTTCGACCAGCTCGTGACCGGCGCCACCGTCTCCGATATCGCCGCGCGACTGCATTTGAGCGGCAAGACCGTGAGCACCCACAAAGCCCGCATACTCGAGAAAATGGGCATGGACAGCGTGGCCGACCTGGTGCGCTATGCCGTCGCGCACAAGCTCAGCGATGCCCCGGACGACTATGGCACATAACGAGGGCCGCGAGCGCTTCGGCAATCCTGAAACGGCCCCTTGATCCGGGCGTGTAGGCATCGCCCTACACCGCCCCCGCATAATCCGACGTCCAGTTTCAGCCCGCGCCTATGGCGCGCGGCGGACGCCTTGTCCCATACTTCCTGCAACAAATAAATTTGGTGGCACGCATGGATTTGGCTAGGCAGCGGGCAGCACTGATGGTTTTCCTGGTTGAAGATTCGCCGGCGATACGCGCGCGCCTCGCAACGACCATCCGCGGGATCGAGGGCGCACAGTTGGCGGGCGAGGCCGGAACGGTCGGATCCGCGATCGAGGGCATACGCACGACCCGACCCGGCGCAGTGATTCTGGACCTGCAGTTGGAGGACGGAAGCGGTCTCGACGTGCTCAAGGCGGTACGGCCTTCTGCGCCCGCACTTCATGTCGCGGTGCTCACCAATTACGCTACCGATCAGCACCGCCGCGCCTGTATGGATGCGGGCGCAGAATATTTTCTCGACAAATCCTCGGATTTCCCGCGCATCCGGGAGATCGTCCAAAGGTGGAGCGGCCATCCTGAGGGCGCCGCCCTTGCATGACAGACCGACAACAAATCGCAGATCAAACCATGGAGATTAATATGACCGCCGCAATGTCGCACTACGATGCACTCGATTTCGGCGCCATAGACCAAAGCACGACGAGCGCGCCGGACCACGAGGGGGCCAACCTTTCCGTGCGCGAGCTTACCCGCCTGCTGCACATCGACTACCCCGACGAAGCCTGGCTCGCGCGTACCGCATTCGCGCTGCGCCGGGTGCGCGAAGGCGAGGCACTGGTGCGCGCCGGCGACAAATTCCACTCCCTCTACATCGTGCGCTCCGGCTGCTTCAAGACCGTGTACACCGACTTTTCCGGCAGCGAACAGGTGCTGGGATTCCCGATGTGCGGTGACCTGATGGGGGCCGACGGCATCGATGGCGGGCACTACAGTTCCACCGCCGTTTCCCTGGATACGAGCGAAGTGGTGATCGTGCCGCTTACGAGCCTGGCGCAGCTGGTATGCGAATGCCCCAGCCTGGAAGCCTTGCTGTATCGAGTACTGAGCCGCGAGTTGGTGCGCGTGCAGAACATGGCCTGGACCCTGGGCACTCTGGGCGCGGAAGGCCGCGTGGCGGCGTTCCTGCTGAGCATGTCGGCCCGGCTCGGCGCATTGGGGTATTCGCGCTGCTCCTTCAATCTGCGCATGACACGGCAGGAGATCGGAAGCTACCTCGGCCTGAAGCTGGAGACCGTGAGCAGGGCGCTGTCGGCGCTAAATACCGCCGGCATCATCCAGGTGCATCAGAGAAGCATCGACATCGTCGATGCAGACGCGCTGCGCGGCGTGATCGACCCGGCCGCAGGCGCGCCCGAGGGCATCGTGCCACATCTCGGATCGGCCGCGGCCCCAAGCGGGACCAAAGACGAACGACGCGCTCGCAAGCCCCGGTCGCAGGTTCCGCACGGACGAGCCTGGCGCGAACTCGCAGCGGCCTAGGACGCAGCCGTCATCGCCAGGCGCAACGGGTAATACTCCGGTGTTTTCTGCAAAATGAGGGGTTCCGACATGTTCAAGCACATCCTGGTTCCAATCGATGGGTCGACGCTGTCGCTGCGCGCGGCAAAGAATGCCATCCGCTTCGCCAAGGTCCACGGCGCGCGAATTACCGCATTTTATGCGGCGCCCGACTATCATCCCAATATTGCCGGTGACTACCTGCCGGCGAACTTCGTGCCGCTCGCCGTGTTTCGGGAGCAGATCAAGAAAACCGCTGACAAATACCTGAATCAGGTCAAGAAACTGGCCGAGATTGGAGGCGTTGCATGCTCCGGCCTGTACGTCAGCAACGATTCGCCCCACGACGCCATCATCAAGGCCGCAAAGACGCGCAAGTGCGACCTTATTTTCATGGCGTCCCACGGCCGCAGCGGCATCGCGGGACTGTTGATCGGCAGCGAAACCAACAAGGTGCTCACGCACTGCAAGCTTCCGGTGCTAGTCTACCGCTAGTGCCTGTTTAGAGCACGACTGGCGTCGAGTCCGCGCGCGCGGGCTTACCCACGCTTTGCGGGAATTGTTCACATATCGCCAAGCATGGCCAAATTTACCTGTTGCAAGAATGCTCGAATTCTCTATTCTTGGGTGACCTGCTGCCGTTCCGAAGCCCGAGCAGCAA
The DNA here is from genome assembly GCA_016649475.1 of Burkholderiales bacterium. Taxonomy (GTDB): domain Bacteria; phylum Pseudomonadota; class Gammaproteobacteria; order Burkholderiales; family SG8-39; genus 2-12-FULL-64-23. The sequence continues at coordinate 3,192 of JAENXP010000301.1, forward strand.
TCGTGGCGAAGCGAAAAGACGAGCTTGATAGCGGCCGTTCGCGGCTGCCACCAATAATTGGCCAGAATCTTGTAATCTTTTTACATGCTGTCGTATGCTTGCTCCTGTACCATCAAGGTGTGAACCCGGAACGAGTGGCAGGTCAAAGCGCCCTCGCCCCATAGATTTATACTACCTGCCGCTGAGGGGATCATGAACCGTGATTTGACGACGTCGATACCTGGCCTGGATCAACCTTCATCCGCAGAAACGCCGACCGTGGCCCCCAACGGGCAGAGGCGTCGCACGCGCTCCGCTTCTGCCCGCAGTCTGCCCGGATCGGCAGTCACCCAAAGTTACCTTGCGCCGCTGCTGCAGGTGGCTCGGCGCAACGGCATGTTCAGTTCGCTCAGCGATTCGGATGCGGAGATCGTGTTGTCATTCTGCCACTTCAGCTTTGTGGGAAACGACGTCCAGTTGTTCGCCGCGGGCGATCAAGCCGACTACATGCTGTTCATAGCGGATGGCCGAGTGAACGTGACATGCAAAAGCGCGGACAACCAGGTGCTGCGCGTCGGCACGGCCAGCATCGGCGCGATACTAGGCGAATCCGCGATCACGTCGATCAGTCAGCGCACTTCCTCCGTGACCACGGCCTCGCTCTGCGCGCTCGGTTATCTGTACTACGACGATTTCGACCGCATGTGCATCGCGCATCCCGAGACCGCACTGCGTTTCCTTATCATGATGTTCAATCAGATGAGCGGTCGCATGCGATCCATGATCAACATGCTGACGGAGGCGAACCAGATGCACTCGTCGCTGGAACTCCTGTCCAAGGTCCTGTTTGACCGTCGCATAGGCGCGCCGCGCCAGGCAGCCGACGGCGCCGAGCAAGTCGAACGTCGCGGCAACCTCAAACTTGCGTGATGAGATTGACTGGCCCCGGGTACTTCGGGGTCGAACAATCAAGCCGGCCAGGAGCGACGCCAAAATGAGGGATTGTCTCCCCTCATGCCACCGGATTACAACAACCAGCTGCGGACTGCTTCGGACAAGAGAAAGGCAGTAAGCCCTGTATTTACTAGGCGTTACGGCCTGAATCGGACTGCATCGGACTTGTTAGTGGTGCCGGGTAAAGGATTCGAACCCTCGACCGTCGCATTACAAATGCGCTGCTCTACCAACTGAGC